>JBOHXF010000048.1:0-9998 GCA_050737455.1 Opitutaceae bacterium
GGGCCGGCTTCTCCTGCTGAACCACCCACTCCTCGAAGTCCCGCGGGTTCAGCGCGATCACCCGGAAGCGCATCAGCGCATGAGACTCGCCGCAAAATTCCGCGCACTGTCCCCAGAAGTACCCCGGCTTGGACGCCTCCAGCCACAGCAGGTTCGCCCGGTTGGGGATCATGTCCACCTTGCCCGCGAGCTTCGGCACCCAGAAGCTGTGCATCACGTCGCTCGAGCGCAGGTCGACGTGGATCGGCCGCCCGGCGGGGATGACCATCTCGTTCGCGGTGGTCAGCGGGCCGGACCCCGGGATCTGCTCCATCGGGTACTCGAACTTGAACCACCATTGGTTCCCGGTCGCCACGATGTCGTATTCGTTCGCCTTCTGGCTCGCGGGCACGTCGTAGGTGTACCAGATGTCCTTCAGTGTCGGGACAGCGATGATCACGAGCGCCAGCACCGATGCTCCGATGAGGCTCACCTCGACCAAGGGGTTGCCGTGGCCCCTATGGGACCGCTCGGGCCGATCCGGTTCGCCCGGCTTCGCCTTGAACTTGATCGTCGCGTAGCCGATGAGGCCCCCCACGATGATGAAGATCGCAAACACCACATAACAGGTGATGTAGAAAAGCCGGCGCTGGGATTCGGCCACGGGCCCGTCGACGAAGATGGTCGACTGCTTGCCGTCCAGACTCCACCAATGGCATCCTGATAGGAGCGGCAGGAAGGCGGCGATCAGGCCGTACCGGGCGCGACGGAACACCGGCGAAGCGGAGGGGAACAAACGCATGAGGGAGGGGAACGTCGGGAAGCGGAAAGCCAACAATTTTCGGGAACCGAGCGGGTTTTCAAGCCCTATCGGCCCCGGTCGATTGTTTCGCACGGTTCGCATCGGGCAATCCTCCAGGGTGACCCGGGTCATCTATTAACCCGCCTGAACCCCTCATTAGCGCGTACCCTCGATCCACCGAGGCCAATCGTTCGTTCGGATTTGCATGGAACGCTTTCCCCTGCGAGGTTTTAGCCGTTATGAAGATCCCAATCGCATTACTTGGCGCCCTGATCGTCCTCTCCTTCGCCGGATGCGGACATAAATCGTCGTCCTCCGCGAGCGCCTCCTCGGGCCCGCAGGAAGTCGACCTTACGGCAAACGATCAGATGAGGTACAACATCACCTCCATCGAGGCCACCCCCGGAGAGCAGATGAAGGTGGTTCTCACGAACATCGGCAGCTCTCCGGCGTCGGTGATGGAGCACAATTGGGTGCTCCTCAAGCAGGGCTCCAACGCGGCGGCCTTCTCGCAGGCCGCCGTCACGGCCAAGGCCGACGACTACATTCCCCCCTCCCTCAAGGACGAGATCGTCGCGATGATCCCCATGCAGGGGCCCCATTCTTCCGGGGAAGTCGACTTCAAGGCTCCGATGAAGCCGGGCGTGTACCCTTACCTGTGCACGTTCCCCGCGCATTACCAGACCGGCATGCATGGAACGTTCACGGTAAAGTGAGGCCAGCCACCTTCTGATTTACAGGCCGCCTGCGGGGCTCCACGCTGGCGGCCATGTCCACGACCGTCTTCACCATCGCCAACCAGAAGGGAGGCGTGGGCAAGACCACGACCGCTGTCAACCTCTCCGCCGCGCTGGCCGAAAAGGGGGTCGCGGTGCTGCTGGTCGACCTCGATCCGCAGGCCAACGCGACAAGCGCGGTGGGCGTCGAAAAGCGGGAGGGCAAGAGCCTGTACGGCCCCCTGCGCGGCGAAGGCGACGCGCAGTCGCTCATCGTGCCCACGCCTGTCCCTCTCCTCGACCTCATCCCGAGCGAGGAAGACCTCGCGGCGGCCGAGGTCGAGCTCTCCCAGACCGAAAACTTCCTGCTCAAGCTCCGCGCGGTGCTCGAACCGCTGCGCAATTCGGACCGGCACCGGGCCATCGTGATCGACTGCCCGCCGGCGCTCGGCCTGCTGTCCATGAACAGCCTGGCGGCGGCCGACCAGCTCCTCATCACGCTGCAGTGCGAGTACCTGGCCCTGGAGGGGCTGGGCCAGATCCTGCGGAGCGTCGAGCGGTTGCGCTCCGCGGGGATCAACGCCACGCTGGAACTCGGCGGGGTCGTGATGACGATGTTCGACGGGCGCACCAATCTTTCCCGGCAGGTTGTCGACGAGGTGAAGGGGCACCTGCCCGAGAAGATCTTCGCGACCGTGATTCCCCGGACGGTGCGCCTCAGCGAGGCGCCCAGCTTCGGGAAGACGATCTTCGCCTACGACGCCAGCAATCCCGGGGCCGCCGCATATCGCAATCTGGCGAAAGAGGTGATCCAGCGGTTCGGCCTGCGCTAGGTCCCGCGCCCGCGTGACCAAGTACGCCCAGGCTTTCCTGGTGGGATTGCAGAGCAATCTCGTCTACCGGTGGAACTTTGCGGTCCGGAGCGGCTTCTCCGTCTTCCACCTCGCGGTCGTCTTCATCCTGTGGGGCGCCGCATTCGCCGGGACCACGCAAATGGGCGGCTTCGGCCTCGCCCAGACGCTGACGTACTTCGTCGTCCTGCTCGCGCTCCAGTTCTTCGTCGGCGCGTTCAACGAGGATTACCAGATCAGCGAGGAGATCCGCAACGGGCTCATCAACCAGTTCCTGCTCAAGCCCATCAATTATTACCTGTACCGGCTGAGCATTTTCGCTTCCGCCCGCATGGTTTCCGGGGGACTTGTCCTCGTTCCCCTCCTGGTCATCTATCCCCTGATCCGCCATTGGATCGTCCTGCCGTCCGACGCCTGGAGGCTTTGGCTCGCGCTCCCGGCCATGGCGCTGGCGGCGATGGTACAGTTCACGATCGCCTACATTTTCGGCCTCCTGACCTTCTGGTTCCTGGAGATCCAGGGCTTCGTCATCCTTTCGATGGCGGTCGAATCGGTGCTCGGAGGCCAGATGTTCCCCCTGGATCTCCTGCCCCACTCCCTGTTCCAGGCCGCGCGGTTCACGCCGTTTTTCTACCAGATGTATTTCCCTGCCGCGATCCTTACCGGCCGCATCGGCCGAGAGCTCGCCGTGCAAGGGCTCGTCGTCCAAGTCGCCTGGGTGGCGGTGCTCCTCGGCATCGCCTGGGCGCTCTGGCGCCGCGGCCTCCGCCGCCACACCGCCGTCGGCGGCTGACCGCCCACGATGAATTACCTTCGCATCTGGCTCGCCGGCGCGCGCTACTCCCTGGTCCGAACGATGATGTTCCGGGCCGATTTTCTCATCTGGTCGCTGGTCGAGCTGTTCTGGATGGCGGTCAATCTGCTGCTGATCGCGGTCATCTACGCCCATACCAACTCGATCGCCGGCTGGAACGCCTACCAGATGACGCTGCTCGTCGGAACGGCGATGCTCGTCCAGCGCCTGGCCATGGGCTTTTTCTGGACGAACCTCTACGAGATGGCGCGCAACATCCGCACGGGCGACTTCGACTTCTTCCTCGCCCAGCCCGGCCATCCGCTGTTCATGGCGTCCACCCGGAAGCTGGATCCCGACGGCCTGATCAACTCCGTGATCGCGCTCGGGGTGGTGGCCTACGCCGCCCACCATCTCGGCCTGCACCCGGCCCTCCTCGACCTGGCGCTCTACGGCTTCATGCTGCTCGTGGGCCTCGCGATCCATTACAGCTTTCTCGTGATCAGCATGTCCGCGACCTTCTGGATGGTGGGCGCCCAGGGCATCGAGGGCGCGTACTTCACGCTGGCCGACTTCGGCCGTCTTCCCCGCGAGGCCTTTCGCGGCGTGGCCCGTATCGCCTTCGTCTGGCTTATCCCGGTGGTCGTCGTGACGAACGGCCCCGCCCGAACCCTGATCCACGGCTTCCATCTCGCCTGGCTCCTATGGCTCGCCGCCGCCGCCCTCGTCTGGTTCGCCCTGGCGGTTTTCGTCTTTAACCGCGGCCTGCGCCGCTACGCGAGCGCCTCGTCGTAGCCGGGCGGAAGACCGGCTCGCGGCGCCGACCCCGTTTCCCGGCGCTCCGCGGCTGCTGCCCGTGAGGACGATCGCACAGAAACATCGACATCCGATGAGTATCGGATAACCTGCCGGCTTATCGCCATGCACGGAAAATTCCCCTCCCGTTCACTCCATCACAATCGGCCCGGACGCCTGCTGGCCTGTTCGGTAGCGGGGCTTCTGCCCTTGCTCGCCTGCGGGGCGCCCGCCGCGCACTGGGTCGGCTCGTGGACCACGCCGCAGCAGATTCCCGAACCGCGCAACGCCCTGGCCCCGGCGCAACTGCGGAACGCCACTCTGCGGCAAATCGTCCATCTATCGATCGGCGGGGATGTCCTGCGGGTGCGGCTCTCCAATGCGTTCGGCTACCGGCCGTTCACCGTCGCGGCGGCCCATATCGCGCTGGCGAAGTCCCCGGCGCATGCCGCCATCGAACCCGGCAGCGATCGGGCTTTGCTCTTCGCGGGGAGCCCCACCGTGACCATCCCGGGCGGGGCGAGCTACCTTTCGGATCCGATCTCATTCGATGTGGCCCCGGGGGCAAATCTGGCTGTGTCGCTTTACATCAAGGAACCGCCGCGGCCGCAGACCGGACATCCCGGATCGCGCGCCACCTCCTACATCGTCCCGGGCGACCGGGTGTCGGCCGACGACCTGCCGCAGGCCGCCACGGTCGAGCACTGGTACGCGCTCGCGGAAGTGGACGTGGAGGCCCCGCGAAACGCCGCATCCGTGGTCTGCTTTGGGGATTCGATCACCGATGGCCATGCCAGCACCGTCAACGGCAACAATCGCTGGTCCGACGATCTCGCCCGGCGCCTGAACGCGGGACTCCCCGGCCGTGAAATCGGCGTGCTCAATGCCGGCATCGGCGGCAACCGGCTCCTCAACTATGGGCTCGGGCCCGACGGTCTCGCCCGGTTCGGACGGGACGTCCTGGGTCCGCAAGGGGTGCGCTATCTCATCATTCTGGAAGGCATCAACGACATCGGCACGTTCGATCCGAACGGCGTCAAATCGCCCGCGGCGCATCATGAGCTCGAGCACGAGCTCATCGCGACGCTGGAACAGATGATCGAGCGGTCCCATGCGCACGGGATCCGGGTGTACGGGGGGACCATCACGCCATTCGTGGGCTCGGGCTACTACCACCCGCACGCGATCAGCGAGGCCGACCGCGAGGCGGTGAACGCATGGATCCGCAAACCCGGGAATTTCGACGCGGTAATCGATTTCGACAAGGCGGTGCGCGATCCGGCGGACCCCCACCGGATCCTGCCGGCCTATGATTCGGGCGACCATCTGCATCCCTCGCCCCGGGGCTATCAGGTGATGGCGGATGCGATTCCGTTGAAGCTCTTCCGGCGCTGACGGCCCGCCCACCGCGCGGAGGCGCGGCGGGGACTCCGCCTCGGACCACTGGGTCAATGATCACGTCCAATCCCATAGCGGCGCGGGTGAGATTTGTTTCAACCGGCGACCGCGATGCGCGCGTTAGGCTTGAACTGTTTGAGGCGTTCTGATGCAAAGCCGGGGCGCGAAGACAAGCCGGTGCGAAAAGCCGAACCGACGCGGACCTAGGCCGGTCCTAGAAACGCGGTTCAAGGCGCGTCGCAACGGACATTTATGAGTTCAATCGGAACATGGAATCCGGCAGGCTGGCCCTGGGTTGCCGTTTTGGCGGCCGGCGCTGTCGCCCTTTCGGGTTGCGGCCGGCACGCCGAGGCACCGCGAGCGCCGCCTCCTCCCGCGGTCGAGGTGGTCATGGTTCAGGCCAGGACGCTTCCGTTGGACGATGCGTTCCCCGGCCGTATCGCGCCGGTCCGCATCGCCCAAGTCCTGGCCCGCGTGACCGGTATCGTGCTGCACCGCGAGTTCAGGCAGGGCTCCCTCGTCAAGGCGGGCCAGGTGCTCTATCGGATCGATCCGGCGCCCTACCAGGCCGCGCTCGATAGCGCCGCCGCAAGCGTCGCGCAAGCTCAGGCCATGCTGACCGAGGCCGGACTCCTGGCCAAGCGTTACAAGCCGCTGCTCGCGATCCATTCGGTGAGCCGGCAGAGCTACGATAACGCCGTCGCCGCGGCAGACCAGGCCAAGGCCGGGGTGCAGACGGCGCGCGCCGCCCTTGAAACAGCCCGGCTTAATCTGGGCTACTGCACGGTGACGGCACCCATCTCCGGCCGCATCGGCCAGGCGCTCGTCACCGAAGGGGCGCTGGTCAGCCAGAGCGCCGCCACGCAGATGGCCGTCATCCAACAGACCGATCCCATCTATTTCGACTTCACCCAAGCGGCGGCCGACGTGGTTCGGCTCCGGATGGAACTCGCGTCCGGCCGGCTGAAGCTCCCGGCTCCGGGCGAGGCAGAGCTGACGCTGGCCCTCCCCGACGGGACCGCGTATCCCCATCCGGGCCGCCTTCTGTTCGCCGACATCACGGTCGATCAGACGAGCGGCATGATCACCCTTCGGGCTGAATTTCCAAATCCTGAGGGTTGGCTCCTGCCGGGCATGTTCGCAGTCGGGCGGCTGGCGCAGGCAGTCGAGCCCAATACCCTTCTCGTGCCGCAGTCCGCCGTCATGATCGAGCCCGATGGATCCGCCTCGGTGTACGTCGTCGGCGCCGCGAATCAGGTCCGGCTCCAGCCCGTCCGGATCGGCGAAGCGGTCGGCAACCAGTGGATCGTCGAAAGCGGGCTGGCGGCCGGCGACCGGGTGGTGGTGGCGGGCCTCCAGAAGGTGCGCCCGGGGTTGAAGGTGGAGCCGACGGCCGCGAACATGGATCAGCCCGTAGGCGGCGCGGCGGCGGGCGCCTGAGGAGAACGGGCCCGTGCCGCGCTTCTTCATCGATCGGCCGATCTTCGCCTGGGTCCTCGCGCTGGCCATCATGCTGGCCGGCGCGCTGGCGATCACGAATCTTCCCGTCGCGGAATATCCGAGCGTCGCCCCGCCCTCGATTTCGATCACGGCCACCTACGCCGGCGCTTCGGCCGCCACGGTCCAGGACACCGTGACCACGATCATCGAGGAGCAGATGAGCGGGCTCGACCACTTGATCTACATGTCCTCGAGCAGCAGCTCGAGCGGGCAGGCCACCATCACCCTGTATTTCGATGCAGGAACGAACCCCGACCTTGCCCAGATGCAGGTCCAGAACAAGCTCCAGCTGGCCGTACCGCAGCTTCCGGCCACCGTCCAGCAGCAGGGCATCGTGGTGGCAAAGTCCACGCGCAATTTCCTCCTGTTCTTCGCGCTGTCCTCCGCGAACCACCGGATGGATGCGGTCGCACTGGGCAACTACATCTCCTCCCAGGTCCTCGATCCGATCAGCCGGGTCACGGGCGTCGGCGAGGCCGATCTCTTCGGCTCCGAGTACGCCATGCGGATCTGGCTCAACCCGGACAAGCTGGAGGACTACGGCCTCACGACGAACGATGTCATCAGCGCCGTGCAGGCCCAGAACGCTGAAGTCCCGATGGGGCAGCTCGGCATGCAGCCCGCTGTGCCGGGCCAGGAGCTCAACGTCACCCTGCAGGGCCAGAGCACCCTCGTCACGCCCGCCCAATTCGGCGCCATCCTCCTGCGCGTCAACCCCGACGGCTCGCGGGTATACCTGCGCGACGTCGCCCGGGTGGAGCTCGCGGCCCAGGATACCGCGACCGAGGCGCGGGTCGACGGGCAACCCGCCGCGGCGGTTGCCATCCGCCTGGCGCCGGGCGCAAACGCTCTTGCGACCGCCGACGCCGTCCGGGCCCGGGTGGCCCAGCTCGCGAAATATTTTCCGGCCGGCGTGGTGGTGCGCTTTCCCTACGACTCGACCGAGTTCATCAGCGCCTCGATCATCGAGGTTGTGAAGACCCTGGCCGAGGCGGTGGTCCTGGTCTTCCTCATCATCTATCTTTTCCTGCAGAACCTGCGGACGGCCTTCATCCCCACGATCGTCATCCCGGTCGCCCTGCTCGGCGCGTTCGCCGTGATGTACGCCCTGGGCTTCTCCATCAACGTGCTGACGCTCTTCGGGCTGGTGCTCGCGATCGGCATCCTGGTCGACGACGCGATCGTGGTCACGGAGAATGTGGAGCGGATCATGAGCGAGGAGGGGCTGCCGCCGCGCGAGGCGACGATCAAGGCGATGGAACAGATCACAGGCGCCCTGATCGCCATCTCGCTGGTGCTCACGGCCGTGTTCATCCCGATGGCCTTCTTCGGCGGTTCGGTCGGCGCGATCTACCGGCAGTTCTCGCTGGCCCTGATCGCCTGCATGGCTTTCTCGATCTTCCTCGCGATGTCGCTCACGCCCGCCCTGTGCGCATCGCTCCTGCGCCCGGTCGACAAGGGGCACTCCGTCGGGAAGCGAGGCCCCGGGGGCTGGTGGAATCGCGGCTTCGCGGCCGCGACGCGCCGCTACGACGGCGGAGTGCGGCGGGTCCTCGATCGGACCGGGCGCTTCCTGCTGGTTTATCTCGCGTTAGTCGGGCTCGCTGTGTGGCTCTTCGTCCGCCTGCCCTCGGCGTTCCTGCCGTCCGAGGACCAGGGTTACTTCATCAACAGCATCACCCTTCCGGTCGGAGCCACCCACGCGCGCACCCTCGCCGTGCTCAAGCAGGTCGAGCGCTACTATATGAGCCAGCCGGAGGTCGCGGACGTGATCGACGTCGCGGGATTCAGCTTCAACGGCCAAGCCCAGAATGCCGCGCTCGCGTTCGTGCACCTGAAGCCCTGGAGCCAGCGCGCCGGCCCGCGGCACTCCGTTCAGGCGATCATCCGCCGGGCATCCTTGGCGCTCGGCCGCATCCCCGGCGCGATCATCTATCCGCTGAACCCGCCGCCCATCCCGGAGCTGGGCGTGGCCAGCGGCTTCGATTTCGAGCTGGAGGACCAGGGCGGCCTCGGGCACGCAAAACTCATGGCCGTGAAGAACGATCTCCTCGCGCTGGCGGCGAAGAATCCGGACATCGCGCAACTCCAGATGCAGGGCCTCGAGGACACCCCTGAGCTGAAGGTGACCGTGGACAAGGTGAAGGCGGCCGCGCTCGGCGTTCCTCTCGCCGATCTCAACGCGACCCTCACCGCCTGCTTCGGCTCCCAATACATCAACAACTTCGTGAATGGGAACCGGGTCGAGCGCGTCATCGCGCAACTGGACGCTCCGTACCGGATGCTGCCCAAGGACCTCGGCAAGGTCTACGTCCGCTCGACCGCCGGGAGCATGGTGCCGCTTTCCGAGGTCGTGACCATCCGCTGGATCTACGGCTCGCCGGCCCTCCAGCACTACAACGGCGTGCCCGCCCTGGAAATGATCGGTTCGACTCCGCCCGGCGTCAGCCTCGGCCAGGCCATGGCTGCGATGGGGACACTGGCCACGCGCCTGCCCAAGGGCTTCGGTTACGAATGGACCGGCCAGTCGTACGAGGAACTGCTTTCGGCGCACCAGGCGCCGCTGCTCTTCGGCCTCTCCATTCTGGTGATCTTTCTGGCCCTCGCCGCCCTGTACGAGAACTGGTCCATCCCGATCGCCGTGATCCTGGTGGTTCCGCTGGGCGTGCTCGGCTCGCTGGCGGGCGCCTCGCTGCGGGGACTGGACGACGATGTGTTCTTCAAGGTGGGCCTGCTCACGATCATCGGGCTTTCGGCCAAGAACGCCATCCTCATCGTGGAATTCGCAAAGGATCTCCAGGCGCGGGGCGTGGGGCTGCGCGAAGCTACGCTCACGGCCGCTCGCCAGCGCCTCCGCCCGATCCTCATGACCTCGCTCGCGTTCATCCTGGGCGTCCTTCCGCTCGCTGTGACCACCGGCGCCGGCGCGGCGAGCCGCCACGACATCGGGACGGGCGTCATCGGCGGGATGATCTCGGCCACGGTGCTCGCCGTGTTCCTCGTGCCGGCCTTTTATTTCGCCGTCCGCCGCACGTTCAAGGGAGGCCGAAGATGACGCGCCGGCGATCCGCCTATTTCACACCGCTCCTCGCGCTGCTCCTCGCCGGGTGCACGCTGATTCCCCGATACCGCCGCCCCCCGGTCGCGCTGGCGCCGTCCTGGCC
>JBOHXF010000049.1:0-10322 GCA_050737455.1 Opitutaceae bacterium
GCCCGGCCGCCCGGAACGCGGTTGCCGCCTCGCTCTGCCCGTTGCGGGTCTCGATGGTGCCGCCCGACTTGGAAATCACGACCGCCAGCGTCTGCGGCAGCTTTCCCCGGAGTTCGGCGAGGACATAGTCCATCCCGTCGGGATCGGTGTTGTCGAAAAAGTGCGCCGCCAACCGGTCCCGCCCGGGCTGGCCGAGAGCGCGGCTCACGAACTGCGGACCCAGGGCCGAACCGCCGATCCCCACGACGAGCAGGTGGGTGAAGGGCCCTTGCGGCCCCGCCACCGCACCCGAGTGGACCTGGGAGGCGAATTCCCGTATCGACTTGATTGTTCCGGAGATCTCCAGGGCGATGTCCTTGGTCGGGGCGAGCTGCGGGGCGCGCAGCCAGTAATGGCCCACCATCCGATTCTCGTCGGGATTGGCGACCCCGCCTTTTTCGAGGGAAGCCATTGCGGCGTATGCCCGCTTCATCGCCGGTTCCATGCGCGCGAGGAAATCGGCGGGAAACGGGATCCGGCTTACGTCGAGCGAGACACCCAGCCCGGGGTGGTGGAAGAAGTGCTCCTTGAAACGAGCCCAGTTCGACATGGGGAGATTGGATCGGAGGACCTAGTCTGTGACGGCGCCCTCCGACGCACTGGTGACCAACTTTCGGTATTTAGCGAGCACGCCGCGGGTTTCCTTGGGCTGACGCGGCCGGTGCGCCTTGCGGCGCGCGGCCAGCTCCCGGGCCGAAAGATCCACTGTGATCCGGTTGCGGACCGCGTCGATGGTGATGGCGTCGCCGTTCTTGAGGAGCGCGATCGGCCCGCCCGCCGCCGCTTCGGGCGTGATGTGTCCCACCACGAATCCGTGGCTGCCGCCGGAGAATCGGCCATCGGTGACGAGGGCCACCTTCTCTCCCAGGCCCGCGCCCACGACGGCGCTGGTCGGCGCGAGCATCTCCCGCATTCCGGGGCCGCCCCTTGGCCCTTCGTTGCGGACGACGATCACGTGGCCGGCCTTGACCTTGCCCGCCAGAATAGCCTGGAGCGCGGTTTCCTCGGATTCGAACACAATGGCCCGTCCGGAGAAACGCTCGCCTTCCTTGCCGGTGATCTTCGCGACGGCGCCGTCGGGCGCGAGATTGCCGTACAGGATGCGCAGGTGGCTGTCGCGCTTGATCGGATGTTCGAAGGGGCGGATGATGTCCTGGTCGGACGGGTAGGGAGGAACGTTGCGGAGATTCTCGGCGACCGTCCGTCCGGTCACGGTGCGGCACTCGCCGTGGAGCAGGCCCCGGTCCAGCAGGCGCTTCATGAGGGGCGCGAGCCCCCCGATCCGCGACAGGTGGGCCATGCCGTACTTGCCGGACGGCTTCAGGTCCGCGAGCACGGGCGTCCTCCGGCCGATCCGGGTGAAATCGTCGAGCGAAAGCTTGACGCGGGCGGTGTGAGCCATGGCGACCAGGTGCAAAACGGCGTTGGTCGATCCGCCGAGGGCAATCACGACGGCGATGGCGTTTTCGAACGCCTTTTTCGTCATGATGTCCCTCGGGCGGATCCCTGCCTTGAGCAGGGCGAGAGCAGCTTCGCCCGCGCGCCGGCAGTCCGCCCTCTTCTCCTCGCTGATCGCGATCTGGGAGGAACTGTTCGGCAGCGACATGCCCAGGGCCTCGATGGCCGTGGCCATGGTGTTGGCCGTGTACATTCCTCCGCACGATCCCGGGCCGGGAATCGAGCATGCCTCGATCTCGTGAAGACCGCGGTCGTCCAACTTGCCCGCGGCGTGGCGGCCGACCGCCTCGAACACCGAGACGATGTCGCACTCCTCGCGGGTTCCCGGATGGATGCCGGGGAGAATCGTGCCGCCGTACACGAACACGCCCGGCCGGTCGAGGCGCGCGAGCGCCATCACGGATCCGGGCATATTCTTGTCGCAGCCGCCGATGGTCACCAGGGCGTCGAAGCCTTCCGCGCCGGACACGGTCTCGATGGAGTCGGCGATGACCTCGCGGGAAACGAGGCTGTAGCGCATGCCCGGAGTTCCCATGCTGATCCCATCCGAAACGGTCGGGGTGCCGAAAATGATCGCTTTGCCGCCGGCCGCGTCGGCCCCGGCCGCAGCCTCGCGGGCGAGGGCGTCGATGTGCATGTTGCAAGGCGTCACCATGCTCCAGGTGGAGGAAATGCCGACCACCGGCTTTTCGAAATCCTGTTCGCCGAAGCCGACGGCCCGGAGCATCGAGCGGTTTGGAGCGCGGTCGGGGCCGTCGACCACGACGGAGGAGTGGGGCCGCAGCGACGCGGTTTTGGAATGCCGGGACGAGGCCATGGAGAGTGGGTCCATTTGAGGCGGTCGCCGCGGGCCCGGCAAGGGCGAAACGAAAATTGACCTGGCCGACGCGCGCGTTCATGACACGAGCGATGGCTTTCAACCTCCGGAAAGTGCTCAACGCCTGGCTCCTCTCCTCCGCCCAGCCGCTGACCCTCAAGGACATTCAAGCGGCGTTCACGCGCTTCCATGAGCAGGAGGTGGGCTCGCCCGGCGAAGACGAGGCGGTGGAGGCCGCCGGCCGTGAGGAGGCGCCTGCAGGGGCGGCGGGCGCGGAGAACGCGGAAATTCCGCTCGAGCCCTCGGCGGATCCCGAGCTTTACGTGGATGTGCCTTCGCTCGTCACCGGCGCGCAGATCCGGCAGGCGATGGATGAAATAGCCGAGGAATTGAAAGCGCGGGACGACGGCCTTCTGCTGATCGAGGGGGCGAATGGCTACCGGCTGGCGACCCATCCGCGCTTCGGCCGCTGGATCCGCGTGCTGCGCCAGGAGCCGCCGCCGGTGAAGCTGAGCCCGTCCTCGCTGGAAACCCTCGCCGTCGTCGCGTACCGCCAGCCGGTCACGCGGGCGGAAATCGAAAGCATCCGAGGGGTTTCGGCCGAAGCGGGCGTCACGAGGCTCCTTGAGCGCGAGCTGATCGCGATCGTCGGGCGGGGGGACTTGCCGGGACGGCCGCTCCAGTACGGCACCACGGACAAGTTCCTCGAATTCCTCGGGATCAAGTCGCTGGACGAACTGCCGGCTTCCGACGTGCTTTCCACACGGCAGATCGACGAATGGCTCAGTCATGCCGCGGGCTCTTCCGCTCCGGGCGACCGGGCCATGGGGCTCGGCGACGAGGGGCTGCCGCTCGGCGCGGGGCCGGAGATCGAGTCTCACTCCGCTTGATCCCGCCCGCCATGGATCTGGGCCCCTTGAGGGAGAGGATCGACGCGCTCGACCGGGAGCTCGTGGAACTCGTCAACCGGCGGCTTGCGCTCGCCGCGGAGATTGGACGGATCAAGCGCAACGCCGGCGGCGAGATTTACGTGCCTGAGCGGGAGGACGCGGTCCTCCGCAAGGTCACGACGCAAAACCAGGGCCCTATCAAGAACGAGGCCCTCCGAGCCATCTATCGCGAGATCATGTCCGCCGCGATCGCGCTTGAAAAGCCGCTCCTCATCGCCTATCTCGGGCCGGAGGCCAGCAACACCCACGCGGCGGCCATCAAAAAGTTCGGGGCGAGCGTCGACTACCACGCCATGACCTCGATCGCGGACATCTTCACGGCTGTGGAAAAGGGAGAGTCGGACCTGGCGGTCATCCCCATCGAGAATTCCACGGAAGGCAGCGTCCGCGAGACCCTGGACAGCTTCGTCGAGAGCGAGCTCAAGATCGTCGGCCAGATCCATCTGGAGATATCCCATGCGCTGATCGGCCGCGGCACGCTGGAATCGATCCGCCGGGTCCACTCCAAGGACCAGGCGCTGGCTCAATGCCGGCACTGGCTCCAGCGGCACCTGCCGCACGCACGGCTCGTGGATGCGCCGAGCACTTCGCGGGCGGTCCAGATCGCGAGGGACGATCCCGAGGCGGCGGCGGTCGCAGGGGAGCTGGCGGCCGACCATTACGGCGTGCCGATCCTCGCCCGGAACATCCAGGACAAGGCGGACAACACGACCCGGTTTTTCGTACTCGGCCGCAAGCCCGCCGGCTCGGCCGGAGCGGGGAAGGATGTCACCAGCTTCCTCGTCTCCCTTGGCGACGAGGCCGCGGCGCATTCGGGGGCGCTCCTCAAAATGCTGATGCCGCTCGCCGAGAGGGGCATCAACCTGTCGAAGATCGAGTCGCGGCCGAGCAAGCGCCGTCCCTGGGATTACTACTTCTTCCTCGACGTGACCGGCCATTACGACGATCCGGCGATGAAGGCGGCTGTCGCCGAACTGCGCCGGTTCTGCCCCATGGTCAAGTGGCTGGGGAGCTACCCGATCGCGAATTGAGAAACGGCCATGCCGGAAGAATCGATCCGATTTGCGGATCGATTTTTCCGACAGGATTCCTTTCACCCGACCATTGAGTTGCGCCGGGCCGCAAGCGGGGCTTTCTTGGGGGGCCATGCGGAGCCGCGTCATCGACGCCCACGTGCACCTGTATCCGCCGGAAACGAACGCCGATCCGGCCGGATGGGCGGCGGCGCGGGGCGAGGCGCATTGGTCGAAGCTGGCGACCCGCCGGCGCAGGAGCGGCCGGCCTGTGCAGACCTTTCCGAGCCTGAAGGAGCTCCTCGCCTCCATGGACGCGGCCAACATCGAACGGGCTGTGCTTCAGGGCTGGTATTGGGAGGATCCGCGAACCTGCCTTGAGCAGAACCGGTTCTACCGGGATTGCCTCCGCGCGCACCCCGACCGCATCGCCGCCTGCGTTTCCCTGCACGCGCGCATGGCGGAGGGCCAGCTCGAGGCGGAACTCGTGTGGGCGCGGGATTCGGGCTTTCGCGGCGTGGGCGAGCTTTCGCCCCATTCCCAGGGCTACGGGCTGGATCATCCCGGGCTCGAGGCCGCCCTCTCGCTCGCGGGCGAATGGGGCTGGCCGGTCGTGCTCCACGTCAGCGATCCCGCCGGGCGCGGGTATCCCGGGCGGGTCGAGACGCCGCTCGAGGATTTTCTCGCCCTCGCCGGGAATTTTCCGAAGACGGCGTTCGTGCTTGCGCATTGGGGGGGGCTCCTGGCCCTCCGGCCCGGCGCCGGGAGGCATCGCAATCTCTATTACGATACCGCGGCCTCGCCGCTGCTCTACGAGCCGACCGTCTGGCGTCGCATCGCCGACGCAGCCGGCGCCGACCGGATCCTTTTCGGTTCGGACTTTCCCCTCAATGTGTTTCCCGGCCTCGAAGCGGAGCCGGGCTGGGACCGGCTCCTGGCGGAGGCCCGTTCGGCGGGGCTCCCGCCCGGGGAATTGGCGGCTGTGCTCGGAGGAAACGCCGAGCGATGGTTCGGCTGAGCCGCAAGGGCGAGAATGCGGCGGGCGAGCGCAGCGCCCCGCCACGCGTTGCCGGTCAGCAGATCGAGCTGGGCGCGGACGGCGGGATCGGCTGTGCGCCGGCGGAGCACGCCGGCCGCGAGGAGGATGGGCGCCAGGAGATTATTCAGTTCGTGGGCGATTTCGTCGAGAGCCAAGCGGGGAATCGGCGACGCGGGGGCGGCTGTGGCGGGCATGGCGGGAAGGGGGGTGCCCTGCAAAAGCGCTGGAACTCCGACCTTCCGCAAGGGTCGCGGCTACCGGAATTCCGGTAGCCGGCATCCGGAATCTTTTCGGGGTTGCCAACCCCCGCAAAATCCCGCCGTCTGACCGTTTACCGTCCGCACCCTACGATGTTTTCGCGCGTATCCTTGGCCATTCTGGCGCTGGGGCTCTCGGGGCTGGCCGTGCTGCGGGCCGATCCGCCCGATCCCGATGTCGCCGGCTCCCTGCCCGAGGACTATCTGCCGGGCTTGCGGCCTATGATCGCCGCGGCGTTGAAGGAGTCGCCGGAAATGATCAAGGACGCGCTCAGCATCGCCATCGCCGACGCGCAGAAGCTCTACAACGGGATCGGACCAATGCTGCCCCAGGTCCAGGCTCAGATGCAGTACGGAGAAAACTGGAGCGCGGTCGCCGCGAACGCGGCCGCGAGCACGAGCAACAAGGGGTTTTACTACGACCTGCACCTGACCCAGCCGATTTTCCAGTGGGGCCAGCTCAAGAATCAGCTGACGGTCCAGAAAATCCAGGCGGCGATCAGCCGGCGGCAGTATGCGAGCGCCTTCGAGCAGTTCGTGCAGACGCTGCGCAGCCAATATCTCGGCCTCATCACGGCGAAGCTCGAAGCGCGCAACGCCGGCTTCCTGCACGATCTGGCGCGGCGAAGCCTCGCGGAGGTTCGCAGCCGGATCAAGGCCGGGACGGTCAACGGCGGCGAGATCGCTTCGGCCGAGCTGGGCGAGGCGCAGGCCGCCCTGGACGAGGAGCGGGCGAAAGCGAGCTACGCGTTCGCCCGGAGGGAGTTCGCCCGCGAGCTCGGGGTCCGGCGGATCGCGGACGAGGCCGTCCCCACGCAGGTGCCTGCGCCGCGTTTTTCGGACGCTGCCGCGCAGACGCTGCTTGCCCGCCTCCTCAGGTCGGGGGCCCGCTACACTCCCGACGCGCAGACGCTGCTGCTCAACATCCGCCAGGAGGACCTTTCGTACCAGATCGCCAAGGTGAGCCAGCTCCCAATGCTATCCATCCGGCTCGACGTGAACCAGCAGAACTGGACCAATGCGACCACCGCGTCCGTCTCGCAAACCGCCATCACGAGCGAGAACTACTATCTGCAGGCGCAGTGGGACATTTTCGACGGATTCGAAACCCGCGGACGCAAGGAGGAGGCCCTCGATCGGCGCCGGCAGCTCGAGCGCCAGCTCAGGATCACGGCCGACACCCTGATGGACCAGGCGCAAAACCAGGAGCGGACCGTCAAGTTCGCGTGGGACCAGCTCGCGATCTCCGAGCGCCAATACCAGCTGGCCCAGGAGAGCCTGCGCACGGCGGAGGGCGACCTCGCGCGCGGGGTCGGCTCGGATGACGCGGTCGATTCGAGCCGCGCGGCTTCGAATGCGTATGAGCTCGGCTTGATGAACAGCCGGTCCCGGTTTCTGTCGTCCTGGTGCGATTTCCTCTCCCAGGTAGGCGCCGATCCGATTATGAACCAGCTTCCCGCCCGCTATGTCCGGCTCGTCAAGTAAGGTCGGCGCCGGGCGGTTCGTCCGCCGCCTCGCCCTCGGAATCCTCGTCGCGGCGCTGGTCGTCGCGGGCGCGGACTATGCCCTGCGCGTCATCCAGCCGGTCGCGATCGTGGAACCGGTCGTGAGCGGCCCCGCCATCGACGCAAAGGCGGGCAGCGTGACGGTCAGCGAGGAGTATTCGATGGACCTCAAGAGCGAGCTCGGCGGGCGCCTGCTCGCCAAGGATTTCAATCTGGAGCCCGGGAACCGGGTGAACGCCGGCCAGATTCTCGCGCAGCTCGACGCCACGGACCTGAGGCTAGCCCTGCAGCGCAGCCAGATCGATTTCACGGCGATGGAGGATCGGTTCAAGACGGACCGGACGGACGAGCTGAACCTCGAGGCGGCGAAAAAGGACCTTGCCAACTATCGGATCGAACTCAGCCAAGGGCGCATCTCCCAGGCCGACTACGACAAGCGCGAACTGGCCTACCGGCTCGAGGAGCAGGGAGAGAAGCTGGACGAGATCAGCCGCACGCACGATCTTGCGGCGGCGCGCAACGGCCTCGAGATCCAGCGCAACCAGATCGGAAAGATGACGGTGCGGGCGCCGTTCGACGGCGTGATCAAGGCGGTCTACGCTCATCCGGGGGACCTGATCGGCGCAGGGACCCCGATCGCGACCCTGATCACTCTCAAGAAGGTGGTGAAGGGTGAGATCAGCGACGAGGACTTCGCGCGGATCCGCCCGGGCCAGAGCGCGAGCGTGATCTTCATCCCCTACGGCAACTTCATCTTCGGCGCAAAGGTGACGAAAATCCTGCCCACGGCCGACCCCGCGACCCAGCGGCACATGATCTACCTGGATGTCGACATCGACCCGGCGAAGCTCGTGCCCGGCATCAGCGGCGAGGTCAGCGTGGTCGTGGCCCGACGCGAGGCGCGGACGATCGTGCCGCGCCGGGCTGTCTTTTCCTATGACGGGGACAGCGTGTACGTCGTCCGCGACGGGGTCGTCCGCCGACGTTCGGTCGTCAAGGGTTTCGTCTGGGCGAAGGGCGTGGAGATTCTCCAGGGGCTGGAACCGGGCGAGCAAGTGATCGTCGAGGGACTCGAGGATTACCGGGACGGCGAGCGGGTGCGCACCCAGTTGGTCCCATCCGACGTCTGGACCAAGGTGAAGTGACTCCGCTCGCGCCCAACATCCGGATCGCGGTGCGTTTTCTCACGGCGAAAAAGCGGTCGATGCTGATGAGCCTGAGCTGCATCGTGCTTGGGGTCGGCCTGTTCATCGTCACGCAGGCGGCGACAAGCGGGTTCCAGGCGTACTTCATCAAGACGATCCTCGGGACCGACGGCGCGCTGCGCATCGAGGACAAGGCCCAGGCCACGATGGAGACCGTGGCGGCCGGCGGCTACGGCTCGGGCTTCGACATCGAGGACCGCAATGACTACAAATACATCTCAGGCATCGACTACCCCGGTCAGCTCATCCAGACCCTGTCCACCTTCCGCAACGTGACGGGCATCTCCGAGGTGCTGCGCGGCTCGAACGTGACGATCCGGAGTTCCTTCAAGGACGATACGATCCAGGTCTACGGCATCAATATCGACGACCAGGTCAAGGTGTCGGACCTCGGCAACCAGATCGTCGGCGGTTCCCTCCTCGCGTTCAGGACCGAACCCGACGCCGCCCTGCTCGGCCGCGACATGTGCGATCGCCTCCACCTCGAGGTCGGAGATTCCTTCCAGCTGATTCTGGGCGACCAGGTCCGACGGTTCACGGTGCGCGCCATCTATCAGACCGGGGTCGAGGACATCGACCGAGTGCGGCTGTACCTGCCGATGGAGGCGGCGCGTTCCTTTCTCCAGAAGCCGACCGGCGTCTCCTATCTCCAGGTGAATCTCCGCGATAAGGACCGAGCCGAACGGGACGCCGGCTGGATGCAGCAGGTCCTGGGCTATGGGGTGGCCTCCTGGCAGCACCGGGAGGAGGAGTGGCTCCAGGTTTTCTCGGCGCTGCGGCTGTCGACGGGGATCACGGTCTCGATCTTCACCCTCATCGCGGGTCTGGCCATGTTCAACACCCTGTCGATGATCGTCCTCGAGAAGACGAAGGATATCGCGATCCTGCGCTCCATGGGCTACACTCGCGGGGACATTTCCCGGATCTTCCTGTGGCTGGCGGGCATCGTTCTCGTGATCGGGACGGCTCTCGGCTGCGGTCTGGGCGTTGTCGTCACTTATGCGGTTTCGCAGATACCGCTGCCGATCCATACGATCTTCACGACCGATCATTTCATCGTGAACTGGTCCGGCCGCCACTATATCGAGGCGGTCGCGACCGCGATCGCCACAGTGATGATCGCGAGCCTCTGGCCGGCCCGCCGGGCCGCCCGGTTGGAGCCGGGCGACATCATCCGGGGAACCGCGCAATGACGCGGCCCGAGGAGGAGGTCGTCCTGCGCTGCGAGGGGCTGCAACGCTTCCTGGGCCGGGACGAAGGGCGGGTTCACGTGCTGAAGGGGGTTTCGTTCGAGGCCCGCCGCGGCCGGGTCTATGCCGTCGTGGGTCCGTCGGGCTGCGGGAAATCCACGCTGCTCTACCTGCTCGGCCTGCTGGACCGGCCGGACGGCGGCCGGATCGAGATCGACGGCCGCATCATGTCCAATGACGACGATGCCGCCCGGACGGCCGCGCGCGGCGCACATATCGGCTTCGTGTTCCAGTTCCACTTTCTCATGCTTGAGTTCACCGCGCTCGAGAACGTGACGATGCCGATGCGCAAGCAGGGGCGCCTGGGGGCGGCCGAGATGGAGGCGCGGGGCCGAAGCCTCCTGGCGGAGGTGGGGCTCGGCGACAAACTCAACCGGCGCTGCGCGCACCTTTCCGGCGGGGAGCAGCAGCGGGTCGCGATCGCGCGGGCGCTCGCGAATCAGCCGGCGATCATCCTCGCGGACGAGCCGACCGGCAATCTCGACGTCCGCAATTCCGGAATCGTGTTCGATCTGCTGATGCGCCTCGCCAAAGAGAACGGACAGGCGGTGGTCCTGGTGACGCACAACCCGGATATCGCATCGCGGTGCGACGAACGCCGGCCGATGCGCGACGGAGTGTTCGGGTGAGACGCGGTTCGCGTTTTCATGTCCAAAGAGCAAGCTCCAAATGGCTTGCGGGGTCGCCCGACCTTCATCGCGGGATCGGGAAAAGCCCGATAAGCTGTACGAGGATAGCCCGTGCGAAACGCTAATTCTCCCGGAGTCCGGTAGACCCCGAGGAAAAAAG
>JBOHXF010000050.1:0-7438 GCA_050737455.1 Opitutaceae bacterium
TGGGACGCCTTCGGCCGATACCAGGAGCATCGGGTCGAGGCGGCGTTCGCGCAGGCCCGAAGCCCGAGCGATCTTCGGGCGTTTGTCACCGACCATCCCGGCCGGGAGCTTTCCGGCGTGGCCGAGTTGGAGCTCGCCGACGGCGATTATGCCGCCGGCCGGCCGGCGCAGGCGCAGCGGGAGTACGCGCACGCAGCGATCCTCCTGCGGGGTCACCCGCTTGAGGACCGGGCGGAAATCGGCTTGGCGGTCACGGAGATCGAGACCGGAAAGCCGGCTGCGGGGAAGGCCGCGCTCCAGCGGATCATGAACGATCCGAAGCAATTGGCGGTGAATCGCGCCGAAGCCGGCTCCCAGTTGGCCAGCCTCGCCGCCTCTGCGGGCGATGGCGCCGAAGTGCGGCGTCTTGCGGCGGAGCTGATGCAGATCGACGCGAACAGCCCCTGGACCCAGCGCGCGTTCGCGATTTCGGCGGACATGCCGGCCGCCTCGCCGCCCCCCGCGGCCGGTGCGCCGGCCATTTCCTTCAAACCGGCGGCCAAGTAAGCTTGCGCTCCGCGCCGGGCCGGTTGTTGCTGGGGTCCGTCCATCCGCGATGAAGGCCCCAACTTACATGTTGGAGTTCGAGAAGCCGCTGCGCGAACTTGCCAGGCAGCTCGACGAATTGCGCCAGCGGTCCATCGAAACCAACGTCGATCTCGCGCGGGAAATCCTCGCGATCGAAAAGCGCGTCGATGCGGTGCAGCGCGAGATCTATTCGAGACTCACGCCTTGGCAGCGGGTGCAGATCGCGCGTCATCCAAAGCGGCCGTACGCCCTGGATTACGTGGAGGCGATGTGCGAGGACTTCCAGGAGCTCCATGGCGACCGGCGGTTCAGCGACGATCGGGCGCTGGTCGGGGGTACGGCGTTCTTCGGCGGCCGGTCGGTCATGGTGATCGCCCAGCAGAAGGGGCGGGACACGAAGGAGAAGATCGCGCGCAATTTCGGCATGCCGCATCCGGAGGGCTACCGGAAGGCGCTCCGGCTGGTAAAGATGGCCGAGCGGTTTTCGATTCCCGTCCTGACGTTCATCGACACCCCCGGCGCCTTCCCGGGAGTCGGTTCGGAGGAGCGGCATGTCTCGGAGGCCATCGCCGTCAATCTGCGGGAAATGGCGATGCTCGAGACCCCGACGATTTCGGTGGTGGTCGGCGAGGGCGGCTCTGGCGGGGCGCTGGGAATCGGCGTGACGGACCGCGTGCTCGTCCTCGAAAATGCGTATTACTCGGTCATCTCTCCGGAGGGTTGCGCGGCGATCCTCTGGAAGGACGGAGCGGCTGCGGAGAAGGCGGCGGACGCTCTGAAGCTCGGCGGGTCCAATCTGCTTGGGTTCGGCGTGGCGGACGAGATCATCCCCGAGCCCCAAGGCGGGGCGCATCACGATCCCGCGGCCACAGCGGCGACCGTCCAGAAGGCGCTGGCGCGCCATCTGGACGAGCTGATGGCCATCCCTACGGCGCGGCTTCTGGAGGCCCGCTATGCCCGTTACCGCCGGATAGGCGTGTACGAAGAGGAGAGCGGGACCGCCCAAAGTTGAGAACGGCCGCTAACGGACCGCGGCCCAGACGGCGAGGCAACGTTCCAGCAGAGCGCCCAGGGCGTCCAGAGGCACCATGTTCGGTCCGTCGCTGACCGCTCGGTCCGGATCCGGGTGCGTTTCCACAAACAGGCCGTCGGCTCCCGCCGCGAGGGCGGCCTTTGCCAGCGGTTCCGCGAATTCCCGCTGGCCGCCGCTGCGGCCGCCTGCGGCGCCGGGTAGCTGGACGCTGTGGGTCGCATCGAAGATCGCCGGATGCCCGTGGGAGCGCAAAATGGAGAAGGAGCGCATATCGACGACGAGGTTTTGATAGCCGAACGTGGTGCCGCGCTCGGTCTGCCAGATTTCCCTCGCGCCTCCCCGGGCCAGCTTGGCCGTGACGTGCGCCATTTCCTGCGGCGAGAGGAACTGGCCCTTCTTGACGTTGACGGTCCGACCCGACGCCGCGGCCGCGAGCAGCAGGTCGGTCTGCCTGCACAGAAAGGCCGGGATCTGGACGACATCGCAAATCCGGGCCACCGCGGCGACCTGGTTCGATTCATGCACGTCGGTGAGCACCGGCAGCGCGTACTCGCGCCGCACGAGCTCGAGCAGACGGAGGCCCGCCTCCAGCCCTGTCCCGCGGCCGGACTCCGCCGAAGTGCGGTTGGCCTTGTCGAAGGATCCCTTGAAAACGATGCGCAGCTCCGGCAGCTTGGAGCCGAGCGCGACCAGCCGGTCCGCGACCGAGCGGCAGACCCCCTCCGATTCGAGCGAGCAAGGCCCCGCGATCAACAGGAGGCGCGCGGGATCGTGGATCATTGCGCGCCCTTTGCCCCCCGGGCGCGGCCCGCTGCGACGCTCCCGCGCTTGATGGCCGCCGCGACGAAGGCTGCGAACAGCGGGTGCGCGCGGTCCGGCTTCGACTGGAATTCCGGATGGAACTGGACCCCGAGAAACCAGGGGTGGCGGCGGAGCTCGACGATCTCGACCAGGTTGCGGCGGGGATTGACGCCGCTCACGATCATCCCGGCGCGCCGCAGGCGCGCAATGTAGGCATTGTTGACCTCGTAGCGATGGCGGTGGCGTTCGCGGGCGGCTGGGACCCCATAAGCCCGGGCCGCGCGCGTGCCGGCCGTCAAAGCGCATGCGTAGCTGCCGAGCCGCATGGTCGCGCCTTTGTCGATGATCTTCTTTTGATCCTCCATCATGTTGATCACCGGCTCAGGCGTCCGCGGGTCGAACTCGGTGCTGTTTGCCCGCGCGATGCCCAGCACGTTGCGCGCGAATTCGATCACCGCGATCTGGAGGCCCAGGCACAGGCCGTAATAGGGCACCTTCCGCTCCCGCGCCCACCGGGCCGCCGCGATCTTCCCCTCGGTGCCGCGGTCGCCGAACCCGCCGGGGACCAGGATGCCGTCGAGGCCGTCGAGCAGCCGCTCGCCATGCTTCTTTTCCAGGTCCTCGGCATCGATGCGCCGGACATTCACCTTGCAATGATTTGCGATTCCCGCGTGGGCGATCGACTCGTACACGGACTTGTAGGCGTCCTGCAGCTCGATATATTTCCCGACCACCCCGATCGTGACCTCGTGGCGGGGCGAGAGCAGGCGCCGCACGATCTCCTCCCAGACGTTGCGGTGGGGGAGCGGACGATGGAGGCCCAAAAGCTGGAGGACCAGCCCGTCCATGCCCTCGCTTTGCAGGGCGAGCGGCAGCTCATATATGGAATGCGCGACGTCCCGGCATTCGATCACGGCCTTGACAGGGACATTGCAGAACAGGCTCAGCTTGTCCCGAAGATCGCGGTCGAGCGGGTGGTCGCACCGGCAGACGAGCACGTCCGGCTGAATGCCGATTTCACGGAGCTTCGCCACCGACTGCTGGGTCGGCTTGGCCGTCCGCGCGCCGGCCGCGACGAGATACGGACCCAGGGTGACGTGGATGCAGACGACGTCGTTCGGGCCGGCCACGACGGAAAACTGGAGCATGGCTTCGAGGAAGGGCAGCCCTTCGATGTCTCCGGTCGTGCCGCCGATCTCGGTGATCAGGATGTCCACGTCCTTGCCGCCCGCGGCGATGCGCTCCTTGATTTCATTCGTGACATGGGGGATGACCTGCACGGTCTTCCCCAGATAGTCGCCGCGTCGCTCCTTCTGGATGACGCTTTCGTAGATCTGGCCGGAGCTGAGGCTGTTCAGCCGCGACAGCTTGCCGCTCGTGAAGCGCTCGTAGTGGCCGAGGTCGAGATCGGTTTCGGCGCCGTCCTCCAGCACGTAGACTTCGCCGTGCTGGAACGGGCTCATCGTGCCCGGATCGACGTTGAGGTACGGGTCGAATTTCTGGATGCGCACGCGCAGGCCGCGCATCTCGAGGAGCGCACCCAAGGCGGCCGCGGTCAGCCCCTTGCCCAGGGAGGAGACCACCCCCCCTGTGACGAAGATGTACTTCATCCGAATGGATTAACCGTCCCGGGCGGTCCTAGTCAAGTGGGCGCCATTCCGCGCCAGCGAGTTCGGTTTGATCCGGAATCGCCCTGCCGGGCAGGCTTCGCAAGGCCGGGATGAGCGTCAGGCCGGCCCGAATGAGTTACGGCCGCCGGCGAACGGAAGCGGCGGGCCCGGAGAGGCTCAATGAAACTCCGCATCACCCGGGCTGGGTGATTCCGGATCGAACCTGGCCATAGGCGCGCTTCCTAGCGACCGAATGCAAGACGGATGGCGACAACGATGCCGCCCACCAGGAACACCGCCGCCGCCAGGACGAAGACCCATTTGAAAATCCGGGAGGCGAGCCAAAGCAGGGCGGCGCCGACCACGGCGCAGGCGACGGCCAGAAGCCATGGCGGAACGCCGGGAAAGGCGCCGAAAAGAGGGGAAAGCAGTTGTCGCAAGAGAGCCATGTCGAAAAGGATTTGCTCCGGCCGGTCCGGGGCTACCAACTCTCCGCGTGCATTCCAAGCTCCAATTGCCGAAGGCATGAGCACCCGCTCCGCCCTGATCGTCGGCTCGGTCGCGATCGACCGGGTGGCGACGCCGTCCGCGGAGACCGGAAAGGTTCTCGGGGGGGCGGCGAGCTACGCCTCCATCGCGGCGAGTTATTTCGGGCCGGTCCGCCTGGTCGCGGTGGTCGGAGGGGATTTCCCGCCGGCGTTCCTGCGCCGGCTGAAGCGCCACCGGATCGACCTGCGCGGGCTTCGGGTCGAGCCGGAGGGGAAGACCTTCCAGTGGCACGGCCGCTATCGCGAACACTTTGCCGGGCGGGACACCTTGGAGGTGCAGCTCAACGTCTTCGAGCGGTTCTCGCCCGTCCTGCCGGAGGCGTACCGCGATTCCCGTTTCGTGATGCTGGGGGCGATCCAGCCTGGCCTGCAGCTCCACGTCATCGATCAGTTCGCCGGGCGGCGACAGCCATTCGTCCTCGCGGACACGTTCGACCTTTGGATCCACACGGCGAAGCCGGAGTTGCTGAGTCTGCTTCGGCGGATCGATCTTTTCGTGATCAACGAGGACGAGTCGATCCTCCTTACAGGCGCGCGGGATCCGGCGGTTGCTGGCGGGCTGCTGAGAAAAATGGGACCGAAGGCGGTCATCATAAAAAAGGGCGGACATGGGTCGGTCCTCTTTCATCGGGACGGCCATTTTGCCGTGCCCGCGTTTCCGGTCGCGAAATTCGTGGATCCCACCGGAGCGGGGGATAGTTACGCAGGCGCGATGATCGGATGCCTGGCGGCGGCGGGCCGGACTGATTTCGGCGCGCTCAAGCGGGCGATGGCCTACGCGAGCGCGGTCGCCAGCCTCACGGTCGAGAGCTTCAGCGTGGACCGGCTGAGCGGCGCCGGGCGGAAGACCGTCGACTTGCGGTTCCGCGAACTGCGGCGGATGACGCGCTTTTGACCGCTCCCGCCCAGGCCGAGCCCGGTCCCGGTAAAATCGAGACCCTCCGGCGCTACGAGCGCCAAGGCCGGGAGGGTCGTCAAACTGGCCCGAGTTGGCGGCCAACGCGGGCGGATGTCAGGGTCGGGCCAAGAGACGACCCATGAACCGCGCTGAGGCGCCTTCCGGGTCTCGATTTTACCGGGACCCGGCTCGGCCGGGGAGAAAAGCGTCGCCTTGGCAGAGCGGGCCGCTTGGATCGGAGACGATGTCCGACGACGTTGTCTCCCTCGTTACCGGGCTCGCGCAGCGCGCGCGGGCGGCGGCGTGGATGTTGGGGACGGCTTCGACCGAAGCCAAGAACGCGGCGCTCGAAGGGCTCGCGGAGCTTCTCGCCGCACGGGAAATCGATATTCTCGCGGCGAACCGGGAAGACCTCGCCGCGGCCACCGGGCTCGCGCGGCCGATGGTGGATCGGCTGACCCTGAATCCGGAACGTCTGGGCAGGCTCGCCGCGTCGGTCCGGCAGGTGGCCGCCCTGCCGGACCCGGTGGGCGAGGTCCTGGAGGAGTGGACGCGGCCGAACGGGTTGCGGATCCGCAAGGTGCGGGTGCCGATCGGAGTGATGGGCATCATATATGAATCGCGCCCCAATGTCACGGTCGATTGCTCCGTCCTGTGCCTGAAATCGGGCAACGCGGCGATCCTGCGCGGCGGCAAGGAAAGCTTTCGGACCAACTTGGCGCTCGCGGACGCCGTCGCCGCGGCGCTGCGGGGCGCCGGGCTGCCGGCGGACGCCGTGCAGACGATTCCGACCCCCGATCGCGCGGCGCTCGAGGCGATGCTCAAGCTGGACCGCACCATCGACTGCCTGATCCCCCGCGGCGGCGAGGGGCTCATCCGCTTCGTCGCGGAGAACAGCGCGATTCCCGTCCTCAAGCACTACAACGGGGTGTGCTTTGTCTATCTGGACCGAGCCGCCGACGCGGAAATGGCGGAGCGGATCGTGGTGAACGCCAAAACCCAGCGGCCGGGCGTCTGCAACGCGGCCGAGCAACTGCTCGTGCACCGTGAAGCCGCGCGGTCGCTGCTGCCGGGCCTCGGCGCGACGCTGGTCGGCCGGGGGGTGGAATTGCGGTGCGACGCCGCCTCGGCAGCCATCCTTGAGGACGCCGGCGTGCCGCATCGGCCGGCAGCGCCGAAGGATTTCGCGACTGAATTCCTCGACCTTGTGCTTGCGATCAGGATCGTCGGCACCTTGGACGACGCGATCGTCGCGATCAACCGCGATGGTTCCGCCCATACGGACGCCATCGTGACTTCCGACGAGGCCGCAGCCCGCCGCTTCCAGGCGGGCGTGGACAGCGCGGTTGTCCTTTGGAATGCCAGCACGCGGTTCAACGACGGCTTCGAATTCGGCTATGGCGCCGAGATCGGCATCAGCACGGACCGCCTGCATGCCCGCGGCCCGGTCGGCCTCAGAGAGCTTTGCACGCATAAGTTCCTGGTAATCGGGAACGGGCAAATCCGGGATGGGTGAATGCGCGGGGCAGATTGGGGCCGGCTTGCATGGAACCCCCGGCCTGGTTAGGCTTTCTCAGAGTCCGATGATCCGCTTCCGCCTTTTTTATCTGGTTTCGGCTATGGGCGCGGCCAGCCTCGCCCGCGCCGCGGGGGCCCCGCCCTTGGCGTCTCCGGCGCCGGCTTCGCCGGCCGTCCGGCGGAAAGCGCCCGCTCCGAAGGCCCCCGCCACGAGCCCCCTCTCGCCCGGGATAGCGGCGATGCTCGCAGCGAGCATGCCCAAGTACGATCCGCCCAAACCGCCGCCGAAGGGACTGGACCAGGAGGTCGATCTGCGCGAGGTCGACAAGCCAAAGAACAAGATCGTCCGGCTGCCCAATTTTGTCGTTCACGCCGAGAAGCCGCCGATCTTCCGGGAGCAGGATCTCTATTCGAAGAGCGGCTTGGCCAAGCTGGCCCTGGCGCGGTACGAGGGGCTCAGCGC
>JBOHXF010000051.1:0-4798 GCA_050737455.1 Opitutaceae bacterium
GAGATAATCGGGGTTCGTGGCCGAAGAGTTGCCGATCTCGCCGCCTCGGATGAGAAAGGGCCGCCCGTCGACCAGCAAGTGCCCGCCGAGGAGGCGGGGGGGCGGGGAAGCGGCAGCCGTCGAGAGCGCCGCCAGGGCGAGTGCGATCGAGGCGGCGGCCGCGAGTACGGGGAATCCGGCTGCCGGCCGGCGGCGCGCCGGTGCGGACTCGCTCAGCCTGGACGTTCGGTTGTTTCGGAAGTGCATGGGAAAATAAGGAAAGGTCCTGTCGGGAGAAAGCTTCGGCGCGGCGCTGGATTACGATCGCGCCCGGCCGCACGAGTCGAACCAAAATGTTCGCCGCTACGGGTTCGGCACCGGATTGATGCCATTGGCTTCCAATTCACCGTAGGCGGCGGCACCTAGCTGGGCCGGAGGTCGCTTGACAGCTTCCCGAGCACCTGTACGTGTTTACGTACATATGAAGGCCATCACTTACACCTCCGCCCGGGAAAACCTCGCCTCGACCATGGACCGGGTCTGCGCAGATCGGGCGCCCGTCACGATCACGCGTACGGGCAAAGGCCAGGCGGTGGTGCTCCTTTCCCTCGAAGAATACGAACAGCTCGAGGAAACGGCGCACCTGCTCCGCAGCCCCGCGAACGCGCGGCGGTTGATGTCCGCGATCGAAAACCTCGCTGGGGGCAAAGGAAAAGCGCGCAAACTCGATCTCTCCCGGCCGTGAGGCTTGTTTTCGCGCCGGAGGCCTGGGAGGACTACCTGCACTGGCATGCGACCGACCGCGCCGCGACGCGCAGGATTCACGAGCTTATCAAGGATACCCTGCGAATCCCGTTCGTCGGCATCGGCAAGCCCGAGCCCCTGCGCTATGCGCTTTCCGGTTTCTGGTCCCGGCGAATCACCGAGGAGCATCGGATGGTCTACAAGATCGCCGGCGACGACCTGCTTGTCGCCCAGCTCCGGTACCATTATTGACCCTCGCATCGGCGGCGACCGCGGTACGCCCGTCCGCCGCGTGGCGGCCTTGTGCTGTGCAGCCGGGATCGCCAGGGTGTGGGCTCTCGACGATGAGCGATACGACCGAACGACCGGAGCGGTCCGGGCCGCTGTCTGACGGAATCGTCCGACGGGCGAGTCCGGAAGACGCGGAGGGCATCGGCGCGATTCACGTTTCGGCCTGGAGAGTCGCCTACCGCGATCTGCTGCCGGCGGCGATCCTCGACGGGCTCGACGTTCGCGCCCGGACCGAAGGGTGGAGACGGGGGCTGGCTCACCCCAGCCACCGCATTTACGTGGCGCGCCGCGGAAAGGAAGTCTTGGGTTTCGTCAGCCTCGGGCCGAGCCGGGATGAGGATCAGGCGAAGGTGTGCGAGATGACGACCTTGTACGTTGCGCCGGACCACTGGAGGCAGGGATTTGGATCGCGCCTTTGCCAGGCGGCGATCGCGGCGGCCACGGCGCTGGGGTATGGCCAGCTTACGCTTTGGGTCCTGGACACGAACACGCGGGCCGTCGCCTTCTATCGAAGGCACGGCTTCCGGGAGGACGGCGGCGTCAGGCGGGACGAGGTCGCGGCGGGATATCGCATCCGGGAAATCCGCATGCGCCGATTCCTGGTCGCGAGCCGCACAAGCCCCTCCGAGACGGTGGCTTGACAAGACGCTCGGTGCGCACGACGATCGCCTTGACGCAAGCGGGCGACATCGTGCGAAAGCGGCGTCTGCACGACCTCGACGGGCGGACGGAATTCTGGATCGCGCAGTCGCCTTGGGTCAGGCTTGAAGCCGTTGAGGCGATTCGCCAGACCCGGATGACCCCCAATCCCGATTTCCGAGAGTTTATTGCGTTACTCGAAAAGCGTGGGGTTGAGTTTCTGATTGTCGGCGGTTACGCGGTTGGTTTCCATGGCTTCCCGCGTTATACGGGGGATTGTGACATTCTTGTGGCCGTTTCGAAGCGTAATGCCGCCGCCATCGTGGCCGTTTTTTCCGAGTTCGGCTTGAAGGAGGCGGATTTTCTGGAGGAGGATATGATCGTCGAAATCGGCCGGGAACCTATGAAGATCCAAATCCTAACGGGTGTCGACGGGGTCAAATTTGATGCCTGTTACCGTAGGAGGGTATTCTGCGATGTGGACGGGATTAAGCTCCCTTTCATCGCGCTCGAGGATTTGATGGCAAACAAGGCCGCTTCGCCCCGCGCCAAGGACAAGATCGACCTGGAGGAATTAAGGAAGATCCGAGACCAAGACTGGAGCTAAAACGGCAGGCCCGGGCAAAATGGAGCTTTCTTTTTGCGGGTGATCCGGGTTGAGTGGTGGGCTCACCATGCAGATGCACCGCCACACGATCTCGGTCCTGGTCGAGAACAAGTTCGGCGTCCTGGCCCGGGTGGCCGGCATGATTTCCGGCCGCGGCTTCAACATCGACGCGCTCAATGTCGCGCCGACCCACGAGCCGTCGCTGTCGCGGATCACCATCACCCTGATGGGCGACGACGCGGCTCTGGACCTGTGCACCAAGCAGCTCCGCAAGCTGGTCAATGTCGCGGAGGTCTCCGATTTCAAGGAGGAGCAGGCTGTCCTTCGCGAACTCGTCCTCGTCAAGGTGCGCGCCGACTCGAAGAGCCGGCCGGAGATCCTCCAGATCAAGGACATCTTCAGGGCGAAGATCGTGAACATGACCCAGGAGATGCTGATCATCGAGGCGACGGGCGACGAGGGGAAGATCAACGCCTTCCTGGGCCTGCTCGAACCGTTCGGCATCGTCGAACTCGCCCGGACCGGGCGGCTGGCGCTCAAGCGCTGACCGGCGTCCGCGCGATCCGCATCCGTCCCGCATTTTTCCATCATGCCCGCCAAAGTTTACACCGATCAGGACGCCGATCTGGGGGTCCTTCAAAATAAGACGCTGGCCGTGCTCGGCTACGGCTCGCAGGGACACGCCCATGCCTTGAATCTCAAGGACAGCGGCTGCAAGGTCATCATCGGCCTATACCCGGGCTCGAAGTCGCGCGCGGTCGCGCAGGAGCACGGCTTCGAGGTTTTCGACACGGCCGAGGCGGTGCGCCGCGCGGACGTGATCATGGTCGCCCTGCCCGACATGAAGCAGGCCGCCGCGTACAAAAAGGACATCCGACCCAATCTGACCAAGGGCAAGACCCTGCTCTTCAGCCACGGCCTGTCGGTCCATTTCGAGCTGATCGAGCGGCATCCGGACATCGACATCATCATGGTGGCGCCAAAGGGCCCCGGGCACCTGGTCCGCCGGCTGTACGTCGAGGGGAAGGGCATGCCCTCCCTGATCGCGGTCGGCCAGGACAAGTCCAGGCATGCGAAACAGACCGCCCTCGCCTGGGCGAAGGGCATCGGCGCCACGCGGGCCGGCGTCCTCCAGACCAGCTTCAAGGAGGAGACTGAAACCGACCTCTTCGGCGAACAGGCCGTTCTCTGCGGCGGCGCCTCCGCCCTGGTCCAGGCCGGGTTCGAGACGCTGGTCGAGGCGGGCTACCAGCCGGAGATGGCCTATTTCGAGTGCCTGCACGAGCTGAAGCTCATCTGCGATCTCATGTACGAAAGCGGCATCGCCGGCATGCGCTTCTCGATCTCGGAGACGGCCAAGTACGGCGACATCACGCGCGGCCCTCGGGTCGTCAATGCCGCGACCAAGCGGGAAATGAAGAAGATACTGAAGGAGATCCAGACCGGGAAGTTCACGAAGGAATGGGTCGCCGAATACAAGGGCGGGCTCAAGCGGTACAACCAGCTGCTGAAGCAGGGCGAAAGCCACCTTATCGAGAAGACCGGGAGCCGCCTCCGCGCCCTGATGCCGTGGATGTCGAAAAAGAACATCAAGGGCGTCAAGGCCAGCTACTGAAAATAGCGACGCGGAAAAGTCCGCTGGCGCTGGCCCAGGCCGAGCTCGTGGCCGCGAGCCTCCGCGCCGCGCTCGGGGTCCGGACCGAGTTCGTGTGTGTCGTCACGACGGGCGACCGGCAGGCCGACTGGTCGCTCGAAAAGCGGGGCGGCAAGGGCCTGTTCACGGTCGAGCTGGAGGAGAGCCTTCGGCGGAAGGAGGCCGACCTTGCCGTCCACAGCGCGAAGGATTTGCCGGGAGACCACGCGGCGGACCTGGCCCTGGCGGGCTACCTGCCTCGGGCCGACGCGCGCGATGTTCTCGTGCGCCGGGTGGGTGTCGACGAGCCCCGGACGGTCGCGACCGGCAGCCCCCGCCGGCGCCTTCAGATCGCCGCGCTCTTTCCCCGAGCCGAGTATGTGGAGATCCGCGGCAACGTGGACACCCGCCTGCGGAAGATCGCGGAGGGTCGGGCCGACGCGACCGTGCTGGCGGCGGCCGGGCTCGCCCGGCTGGGAATCGCCGCTTGGCCCGGGCTGGTCTTCCGTTTGCTGGAGGTCTCTCAGATGGTCCCGGCTGTGGGCCAGGCGGCGATCGGGGTGCAGTGCCGCGCCGCGGATGGGGCGAGGTACAGAGGCCTATTCGACGAGCGCACGGCCCGCACGGTCGGGCTCGAACGCGCGTTCCAGCGCGCCCTGGGCGCCGGCTGCCAAACGGCGTTTGCCGCCCACGCCGCGGCGGATACGCTTCATTTTTTTCATGAGACCACCGGTCGGAGAACGATTCCCCTCGCCGCCGCCGCGTTCGACGCGCCGGACGCCGCCGCCCGGCGCATCCTGGGCGAACTGGGCTTTGCCGCGTTCCGCGCGCCGCCGACGCCAGGGACCTGAAGCTGGAGGCGAGGCGGCATGAATTTTCCGGCGCAACCGTTGGCGGGCAGGCGG
>JBOHXF010000052.1:0-13471 GCA_050737455.1 Opitutaceae bacterium
GGCCTTGGGTGTCGGCAGGGGATGGGCGCTGACGGCGGTGGCCGCCGGATTGGGCAACCTCGCCGCGGCCGCGGTCCATTATCCGGGGCCCTATGTCTCGATCGGCGCCTCCACGGCGATCTTCGCGGCGCTGGGTGTTTTGACCGGCCATGCCCTGCCGGCCTGTTTCCACGCCGCGCGCCCCTGGTGGAACGCGGCCGTGCCGGCCGGAGGCGGCCTGGCCTTTCTTGGGTTGTACGGTGCGGGCGGGCGGCAAACCGACGTGGTGGCCCATGCCGCCGGTTTCGCCGCCGGTCTCCTGGTGGGGCTAGCCGCGGCGGGGTTCGGGTCCGGAACGAGCCGGAAGGATCCCGCGAGGGAGCTGCGTCCTCCGGCGTAGTGCCCGCCCCGCGTGAGCTTTTCGCCGCGCACCTCTTCCACAACCGCCGGGAGAACGGCGGGCGCCTCCCGATGATGGGCTCCGCCCACCGGACGATTCTCGACGGTATGCCGGTCGGCGATCCGGCGAAAGCGGTTACGCCGAGAGCACGTCAGCGTCCTCCGGTTTGCGGAGGCCGTCAGCCGTATCGCGCAGGAATCCTCTCCGCTCGCATTCGAGCCGCCTTCGCATAAGTTGGCGCCATGAAGCCTTCCTCCGAACCCGAGGCGAAGTCGGCCTGCGGTCTTCCGTCGCACGCGCTCATCGATCTTTCGCGGACCAAGATCCAGAGGTCCGACGCGGAGTGGCGCGCGCAGCTCTCGTCGGCGCAGTATCAGGTGGCACGCCGCCAGGGCACCGAGCCGCCGTTCCGAAACGAATTTTGGAACCACCACGGAGACGGGATCTACTTCTCGGTCTGCAGCGACACCCCGCTCTTCGACAGCCGCGACAAGTTCGAAAGCGGCACGGGCTGGCCGAGCTTCGTCCGCCCGGTCGAGTCGCGCTTCGTCGAGGAGCAAACCGACACGAGCCATGGCACGACCCGGACCGAGGTTCACTGCGCGGTCGACGGCGCCCACTTGGGCCATGTCTTCCCCGACGGGCCGCCCCCGGCGGGCCTTCGCTACTGCATCAACTCGGCCTCCCTGCGCTTCATGCCGCGCGCCGAGTATGAGCGGTGGCTCAGATCCCGCTCGGCGCCCGGACCGTCGTCCTGAGCGGCCGCCCGATCCGGTGCCGGCCGGAATTGCGTTCCGAGGCCCCGGACGCCAGGATTCAAGCCGGATTGCAACGAATGAAAGTCCGGCACCGGTTCGGGGCGCGAAAATTCCGCGAAAATCGCATTTATGCCTTTGAGTAACGAGCTTCTTGAAAGCCGTTGGAACGGCCTTTCTCTATTGCATGGCGACGGCATCGAGATAGGCGCGTTTGATCAGCCCTCTCGCCTGCCTGCTGGAGCGAGCGTGAGGTACGTGGATGTTTTCACGCGGAAGGAGGGCATGCAGACCTTCCCCGAGGTGGATTCGTCGAGCATCGTCGATCCCGACGTCATTTCAAATCTCGATAAGCAGGGTTTGGGCGTTATTCCCGATGCGAGCGCCGATTTCGTGATAGCCTGCCATGTATTGGAACATCTCGCGAATCCGATCGGCGCGATCGCAGAGATGTTTCGCGTGCTGAAGCGCGACGGCTGCCTCGTCGTGGCGGTCCCCGACAAGCGCTTCACCTTCGACAAGCCGCGCGAAATCACGTCGTTCGAACATCTGTGGCTCGATTATTTGAATAAGGCGCAGTCGAGCGACGACGATCACTACAGCGATTTTTTATCGGCGATCATGCCGCTCCATCAGATGCCCAAGTCCGAATGGCCCGAACATATTCAACGCGCCAGGCGGCGCAACGAACATGCGCACGTCTGGGATTCCAATGCGTTCGCGGATCTGCTGCTATTGGCCATTCCGCTGAGCGGCCATCGGGCGAAGCGCCTCTATGAATCGTCGGGAGATGTGAATAGATTCGAATATTTCTGTGTTTGGCGCAAATCGGCCTGAGGCGACGGGGCCCGGGCATTTCATGACGGCAGAGGCAGCGGAATCGACGGCTTCTCGATGACGCAAATCGACTGCCCTAGGTTGCCCATTCCCGACATTCGATGGCCGTTTGCGAAAGCCATCTCGCCTTCGATCGGTATGTGGGGCTTGTCGCCGTCGAAGAAGGCATTGATCGTCAGCCCGGCGTTGAAGGCGAAGGCTTCGAACGCGTCCCTGCTCAGGAATTGGTTGAGCACTTTGTTGGGGGATCTATCCTTCACGTCTTCCCGGAAGACCGCCCAGCATCCTCGGATTCTGAATTCGAGGAATGAACAGACTATTTTGGCGCCGGGTTTCGCAACGCGCTTTGCGTCGAGGATATAACGCCATGTCTCCTCGTGTGTTATATGGGTCATGACCGAGAAGAAGCAAATCATGTCGGCGGTCTCGTCGTCGGCGGGAATGCGCTCACCGTCGGTCGGCTCGAACCGCCAATCCGGTCGCCCGGTGATCCTTCGCGCGTGTTCGAGCAGCGGTGGCAGAATATCGGTGCCGAGATAGGGCCCGCGGAGCCACGGGGTCAGCTGTTTGGCCAGGCGCCCGCTGCCGCACCCGACGTCGACGACCGATGAATCGCGGGTGAGGCCGACCAGCTTCAGGAGCTGAAACTCGAGTGCTCCGATCGCGTCGAAGTCTCCGCCCACCGCGGCTTCGGCAGCCTTTTCGGTTTTGCTTAGCGTGGTCCATAGCGCCTCATACTGCGATTTGGATTTCGTCACTTCAGGATTTTGATAAATCTTGCGTTGATAATGCAACCCCGAGGAGCGGCTGAAGGCGCTATCCCGCGGGGGAAGGCCGCGGCGGACCTTCTTTTCCGATTCTATGCTGCCGCAGAGCAACAAGAAGCTGAGGCGGGCGGCGGATTGTTGAACTTTCCCCACGGCCTGCCTGTCAGGGCTCGGCTGCGATTGAGCACCGAGATCCACAAGCCAGCGGCGGAATCCGCCTGGGCGGAGGCTGCGCGAATGTATCGGCGCCTCTGCCTTTTGCGCGTGAGCGGACGGCGCGGAGAGGCCGACCGATTGGAAGCGAATTTCACCGACGCGGTGAGCGAGCTCCGGCACTCCTGCGCCACCGCCGAGGAATGGGAGAATCGGGTGCGGCGTCTGCGGGAAGCCGAAGAGGAGCGTTCGGCGGAGGCGACGGCGCTCGCGGAAGTGCTGGCGCCGCTTCTCGCCAAGCAGCTTACGTTTGTCGCCGCCTCCTCCGGGGAGCGCATTGCCGGAGCGGCGGCGCCCCGCCTGCGATTGGCGGCCGCCGGCCGCGCGCCTGCGGAAATCGCCGACTTTATCGATCAAATGATCGAACAAAGGCACACCGAATCGAAAATATGACAACAGCCGCTCCCGAGAAAACCCAAGACAAAGCGTTCGCTTCCGCCACGATCCCCGCCGCATCCGCGGCGCAGCTTGGCGCCGCTCCGCGGACGATCACATCCAAGACGAAGCTCATATTGGCCGGCTTCGATTTGGGCACCAACAAATCGTGCGTGCTCGCGGGAGCTCCCGCTTCGACCGACCTTGCGGTCAGCAAGATCGTGCCGAGCGTGGTGGGCTATGTGAAAGAGGGCATCGTCAACGGTATCATCTCGGGCAACGCCCCGATCGTGTATGGCGAGGAGGCGCTGCGCTGCGCCCTTCATGTCGACCTGGTCCCGCCGCTCGCCGAAGGGGTGATTGCCCGGCCGGAGGCGGCCCGCGATTTCCTTAAGCACATCCGCGAGGTCGTGGATCCTTCCGGACAGGCCGAGATCCGCGCCGTCGTCGGCATTCCCGCCAACGCCGGCGAGGCGGCTCGCGACGATATCCGGCGCTGCGCGCAGGGCGTCTTCGATCGCATCCTTCTGATTCCCGAGCCGTTTCTCGCGGCCTTGGGCTACCGCGACGATTCCCGGGTCAGGCAGCCGGGCTATGTCGACCCGGTCACCAATTCGCTCTTTATCGACATCGGCGGCGGCACGAGCGACCTATGCCTTGTCCAGGGCTATTTTCCCACCCCGGACGACCAGATCAGCGTGCCCTTCGCGGGCGACGGCATCGATCGGCTGCTGCACGAGTCGCTGGACCGCACGTACCCGCAAAACGGCTTTTCCCGGCAGACCGTGCGCGAAATCAAGGAGGCCAACGCCTACGTCGGCCCGAGCCGCAAGCCGCTGGACGTGAAAGTGGTGATCGGGGGCAAGGGCCGGACGATTGAACTCGGCGACATGATCGCGAATGCCTGCAACACCCTGATCGACCGGATCTATCAGCCACTTATCACCCTCATCGAACGGGCCTCCTCCGACTCGGTCGTGGCCCTGTTGCAGAACATCATCGTGACCGGCGGCGGCTCCCAGATCCGCGGCATCGACCTGGTCCTGCAGAAGCGGCTGGCCGACGATGGGTATGAATCGCCGAAGGTCCGGCTCGCCGGACAGGACTTCAAGCGCTATGTCGCCCTGGGCGCACTGAAGGCCGCCCGGGCGGCGCGCGAAAACCAGTGGCAGGTGCTGCTCGGCTAGCCGGGCCGGTCTCTCGCCCGCGGCCGGTGCCGGGCTAAACCCGGCCCGGAGCTTCGTGGATTGCCTGGAGCCCGACCGCGGTCGAACTGCAGGCGCCGCGCCGCGAACGGCTCCTCGACCGAGTCGTCCCGGCGAGAACGAAAAGATTGTCGACGGCGGCCTTCAGCTGGTTAAGTTTGGATACGGCCTCCGCGCCCGCGTGTCGCCGGCCCGCTTCCGACGCCCATGACGCCCCACGAAAAGGCCGTGAATGCGATCAACGCCCGGCTCGAACGGCTGCAGGCGAATCTGCGCGAGACCAGAGGGGAGGACGCGCAACGGGTCTTGCTGCGATCGCTCGTCGTCACAATCGGAGTCGCGGAAGCGCTCAACGATTACATCAGAACGGTCGGCCGATATGCCCAGCGCCGCCATGGACAATTGAAGCAGGCGAATGAGGCCCTCGGCGCGCGCCACGCGGAGCTGCTCGACTCCGGCAAGGCGCTGCTGGAAAAGTTGAAGGCGAATCCGGCCGACCGGACTCTTCGCAAGGAGATCGAACTCGCGCAGCAGAGCATGACGGCCGTTCAGAAATCCGTGCGCCGCGGAGCCAACACGCTGCAACGCGAACTCGCCCCTTGTTTGGCGATGATCGATCAGATGGCCACGAGCGTCCGATGCTTCGCCGAGGCCGACCGGAAGGACGAGCTGAAGCGCTTGTTGAAAGCGGTCGCGGGTCAGGTGCGAGAGCTCTACGGCGCGCATCCCTCCCTGCCCGCGGACAACCTTATCGATGCGGAGGCATGGGAGAGTTCTGGGGCGGCCGAAATCGAGGGGGGGGCTGATTTTTACGTCGGGTACGCGCACGCCGGTTACCAGACCACGCTCGCGTTGGAATTCGCGACCATGGCGCTGTCGGAAGTCCCGCCCCGAACCGCCGAAGAAGCCGCCGGGCGCGCGGCCGACGCCTTGGCCGTGCGGCTCAGGGAAGTCGCGGCGCGACTGTAGGCTGGCGGCGCCTCCCTTCGCGCTTGAAATTCCGCTTGCGGCCCCTGGACGCGGCCGCATAAATCCCTTCCGCTTACGGCGGCCAATCGGCCGCGATCGGAACGGCAAGATAGCTCAGTTGGTAGAGCAGAGGACTGAAAATCCTTGTGTCCCCGGTTCGATTCCGGGTCTTGCCACCACTTTCTCGCAACGACTTAGAAAATCGGGCCGTGTTGCTCGAAAAACTCGCTTGGCCGTTTCTTGGCCACTTTCCTTTCTGTCACGGCCAACATGACGCCGCCCGCAGCGGTCCCCGATCCACGTCGCCGTCGCCTTTCCGTTGGTTCGGCAACGGGACTAACGTGCAGGGTACGACGCTCGGCGGATTGCGCTAGATGAGATTCGTAGCAACCAGACGCCGGTAGTGCTCGCCCAGCACAGTGAGCTTGCACGATCTGCTCTGCATTGCGGCATGCCACATGTGCGGTGCATCCACCGGTATCACGAGGTTAATTCGATTGAACCGCTGAAGAATCTCGAATTTCGCCGTATTTTCAGCCTTCGGTGGTGGGGTACTCGGCGACTCGGCCCCGTTGCGTTCGGGTTCGAATGAAGGATCGAGTTGAAACTGAAATCCTGGCGTAGGAAAGAACTCTGTGATGCGGCGGAGCGCGATGAGCGAGACTGGTGGCGGCACTTTGCGCAGCGAGACGAAACTCTTAACGTTCGTCTTGAAAACGGGCCGCTGACGCCAGGGCCCGAGCGACTGATCGATATGCGCATATACGCTGCCAGGCGTTACGTCGCCGACGAGATTTCCTGGAGTATTCATCGCGTCAACTAAGAGCTCGGTGAACACACCGGTGCCGTTTTCTTCGCTTGCGTACTGTTCAGCGGTCGAAGCGGTGAGGATCGTCATGCCTTCGGTGAGCTCGGCGAGCTTCGAAATGGCGCCCGTGCCGGCGATTCCTGAATGACAACTATCCAGAACGACCACCTTGTTCCGTGCTTTTGACTCGTTCGCCAGCACCATGATCTCGGACAAAGGGACCCCGTCGTCCCCCGAGTTCGAATCACTGGCACAAAGGTAACCGCCGGTCATTTCGATGTGGCCGTGGCCGGCAAAATACAACAGGGCAATGTCGGAGTCGCCTGCAAATAACTCCCTAATCGCCGCCTTCAAGTCTTGCCTGCTAATAGCAGTATTGGCCCCGGTCGCCGTCATCAACCGAGTGCCGAAATTCACCGTACCGTCACCATTTCGGTCCAGGACGTTCTTGATGGAATGCGCGTCATTTACACAGCCGTGCAACACCCCAGCGTGTTGGTAGTAATCGACCCCGACGATAAGCGCCTTGCGCATACAAGGTTACAGCTTGTCGATGAACTGCTCGATCGCCTTCCACGTCCAAGCAACGGTAGTCACACCGGGAAGGGATGTTCGGTCATCAGAATATGCCCAGATCCCGAGGATTTTCTTTTTTTCCTCCTTTGCACACGTGATCTCCCATTGTTGCCCGCTTGAGTTCACGGAGTTCTTGCTAACCAGGACAATTACTCCATCGGAGCGACGGATTCGCGTGCGAACCTTGTCTTTCCATTCAGTGACGTATGCCTCCTTCACGGACATATCGATGAATTCAAAGGTGCAGTTCGTGCTAAGCGTCTGGCCCTTGAGGAAGTCACGTTGGCGTTCATCCTCGATCGCGAACGCAATGAAGATTGTTTTCGTTGTTGCCATAGCTGGAAGTTGCTATTACAGATCGCCGGATCACCTCGCGCAAGATCGAACAACGGCAATCGTCCCAGCTTTTTAGGCGGCCCAGCCGGCGCAAAGTAGCTCAGCTTGTTGAAGGACTGTCTTGGTCGCCTCCTCCTGAAGATCAGGCGGATAGCCGTGCTTCCGTAGGATTCGCCGGACCATGACCCGGATTTTGGCCCGGGCGCTCTCCCGCTCGGTCCAGTCCGTCGAAACGTTGTTGCGGATCGAGGTCACGAGTTCGGTTGCGATGACCCGCAACTCGGGTACACCCATCGCCTGCACCGCGCTTTCGTTTTCGGCCAGGGCCTCATAAAACGCCCGCTCCTCGTCGCTGAGTCCGAGTTCCTCGCCGCGTTGGTCTGCTTCGCGCATGTCCTTGGCAAGCTTGATGAGTTCCTCAAGTACGGCGGCAGCCTCAATCGCCCGGTTCTGGTATTTCCGGATCGCCTGCTCAAGGAGCTCGGCGAAGGACCTCGACTGGACCAGGAATTTCCGTGAGCGGGCCCTGATTTCCCCGTTGAGCAGCTTGCGGAGAAGTTCCACGGCCAGGTTCTTCTGCGGGAGGCCGCGGACTTCGGCCAAAAACCGCTCGTCGAGTATGCTGATGTCGGGCTTCTTCAAGCCCGCCGCTGCGAAGATATCGACGACTTGGTCGGTCGCCACGGCCCGAGAGATGATTTGGCGAATCGCCGAGTCTCGCTCCTCCTCGGCCTTTGCCTTTTCGCCGCCGCCCTTGCTCATCGCCGCGCGGACTGCCTGGAAAAATCCGACATCGTCCCGAATCGCAAGGGCCCTGTCGTCCGGCACCGCAAGGGCGAATGTTTTGGAAAGCTCGGTGACTGCTTGCAGGAATCTCTGTACGTATTCCTCCGGCTTCGGTTCTTTGCGCGAAGCCGCGAGGATGTGCTCCTGGGCGGCCGGCAATAGCGACAGCTTCTGCGCGGCCGTGCCCGTGGTCCACTTCGACCAGTTGAAGCCGTGAAGATAGTCCTTGCAGACCGCGTAACGGGTCAGGAGGGCGACGACGGCCTCCTCCTGGTCGATAGCCGCCTCGCCATGTCCCCCGGCTTCGGTGTACACGGCGAGCGCCTGCTTTAGTTCATGGGCGAGGCCAAGATAATCGACGACAAGGCCGCCGGGCTTGTTCTTGAACACCCGATTGACGCGCGCAATCGCCTGCATGAGCCCGTGGCCACGCATGGGCTTGTCCAGGTACATCGTGTGCAGGCAGGGGGCGTCGAAGCCGGTGAGCCACATATCGCGGACGATGACGACCTTGAACGTGTCCTTTGGATTCTTGAATCTATTCGCCAGCGCCTCCCTCCGCGCCTTGTTCCGGATATGTGGCTGCCACGAAAGCGGATCGGCCTTCGAGCCCGTCATCACGACTTTCATCGCGCCCTTGTCATCGGCATCGCCGTGCCAATCCGGACGGAGCTTTCGCAGGAGCTCGTAAAGCTCGAAGCAAATGCGCCGGCTCATGCAAACGATCATGGCCTTGCCATCCATGACTTCCAGGCGCGCCCCCCAATGCTTGACAATATCCGCGGCGATCAACCGAAGGCGCTTGTCGGCTCCCACAATGGCCTCCAGTGCCGCCCATTTGGTCTTGAGCCGCTCCTTTCCCGCCTCCTCTTCGCCCTCGGTCGCCTCCTCGAAATCGGGATCGATCTTCGGTTTCTCGGACTCCTTCAACTCCAACTTCGCTAGCCGGCTCTCATAGTAGATGGAAACCGTCGCCCTGTCCTCCACCGCCCGCTGGATGTCGTAGATCGAGATGTAATCGCCAAAGACGGCCCGGGTATTAGCGTCAGCTTTTTCGATGGGTGTGCCTGTGAAACCGATAAAGGATGCGTTCGGCAGGGCGTCCCGCATGTGCTTGGCGAAGCCATCGACAAAGTCGTATTGGCTGCGGTGGGCCTCATCCGCAATGACGACGATATTTCGACGTTTGGATAGCAGCGGATGCTTCGCCCCTTTCTCGTCCGGGAAGAACTTCTGAATCGTGGTGAAGACGATGCCTCCCGAGCCGACCGACAGGAGGTCCTTCAATTCATTCCGGCTGCCGGCCTGCACGGGCTTCTGCCTCAGCAATTCGTGGCACCGCAGGAACGTGCTGAAAAGCTGGCCATCGAGATCGTTGCGGTCGGTCAGCACTACGACGGTGGGATTCTCCATTTCCGGCTCCAATACGAGCCGGCCGGCATAGAAGACCATCGTAAGCGATTTTCCCGACCCCTGGGTGTGCCAAACGACTCCGACGCGCTTGTCACCTGGGCTCCCTTCCTGTTGCCCCTTGGAAAAATAGCCTTCGCCCTCTTCCGCCTTCGGCTCGCCCTTTGAAGCAGCGCGGATGGTTTCCCCAAGTGCCGTGTTGACCGCGTGGAACTGGTGGTAGCCGGCGACCTTCTTCACGACAGTCCCGTCGTCGTCCTCCTCAAATACGATGAAGTAGCGCAACAGGTCGAGGAAACGGCGCAGGTCGAAGATGCCCCGGAGCAGCACCTCAAGCTGCGGCATCGCGGCTGGGGCAAGCCCCTCACCGTCGATGGTCCTCCAAGGCATCATCCGTTCCCAGTCCGAACTGATGGTGCCGACGCGGGCGTCGGTCCCATCCGACGCAATGACCATAGCGGCGTAGTGAAATAGCGATGGAATCTCGCTCTTGTAGATTTGGAGGTCTTTGAACGCCTGATACGTGGTCGCGTCCTCGTCGGCGGCGTTCTTGAGTTCGATGACGGCCAGGGGCAGCCCGTTCACGAAAACGACGACATCCGGACGGCGGTTGCTCTGCCCCTCGATGACCGTGAATTGGTTGACCACAAGCCAGTCATTTGCGGCGGGCGTCTCGAAATCGACCAGCTGCATGCGATCTCCGGCGATGCTGCCGTCCCTGCGGCGATATTCCACTTCGACCCCGTCTCGCAGCATGGCATGAAGGCGCTTGTTCGTTCCGACGAGAGAAGGCGTCGCCACGTGTAGCACCTTGCGAAGAGCCTCCTCCCGGGCGTCCGCCGGGATCTTCGGATTCAGGCGGTCGAGCGCCTCGCGCAGCCGGCCTACCAGGACCACGTCCCCAAATCCTCCCCGCTCGGCCTCTTTCTCTCCTGGGGCGATGTCCGGGCCATGCAATACCTCGAATCCGATCTCCCTAAGCCACGACAGAGCAGCGTCTTCGACGACAGATTCGGCGAAACTCATCGGCGGAGGAATTGAAATTCAAATAACATGCATCTAATCAGAGACTTATGTAGAATAAGCAGGAATAAGCAGGAAACCTCAATTCATTGGTAGACGCTGACTTGTGGCGAATGAGAAGGAATAAGCAGGAAAGAGCAGTCATTTGTTCGCCAGCCGCCATCGCGCCCCGCGCCCCCACCCAGAACTAGTCGCCAGCCCGAGAGTCTTGAGCACGCCTAAGTCTTCGCGGACGGTCCACGACGTGTCAGCGGCGCCGAGGGCCTCCGCGATTTCACGCACCGCCGCTCCGTTCGGCTGCCCGGCCAAGAATGCCAACACCCGCTGCTGCCGCTCGGTCACGTCGCGAGCCACACGCTGCGGAGGCACATATCGGCTGGGCCGAAACCGCACCGTCACACCGCCGCCGATTTCCTCGATTTCCGGACGCGGCAATCCCGCCTCCGTCGTCAATTCGGCCATCTTGAGCGTTCCCCGCCCCCAGGCTTCAATGATCCCTCGACGATAAAAGACCTGGGCGATGAGCGGATTCCACGGCATCGATTGATGCGGCTGAAAAAGCGCCTCCGCCGTCAATCCGAAGTGCAGCGGACCGGCGGAGGTGATTTCCAACCGATCGTCGTAAATGGCCACGCCGACCGAACCGCCACCGATGCTGTAGTCACGGTGACAAAGAGCATTCGCCAACGCCTCGCGCAGGGCGACCGGCGGATAGAGCGGCTCGTCAATGCGGGCGAATTGGCTTGGCTCGATCCGCCCGGCTATCGGCAGGTTGTCGCGCAGGAACCGCTCAGCTCGCAGCAGCAACTCGAATGCGTTGCCGAAGAACTGACGATTGTCGATGAACTCGGTCTTATCGACTCCTCGGAATCGTGCCACCCGCAATAGGCATTGCGGCATGGTCAGTTCCAGCCGTTCGTTCCGGCCGAACAGGACTACTCCAGCCCGAAGCAACTGCCCATCGCGAATCAATCCGAAGCCTCGGAGCACTTCCATCGGGTCCCGCGTGCCAGGGTCGTCAGCCCGTCCCCGGCGGATCGCCTCCTCCAGCGTGCGGGTGATTTCGTTCGCGTCCAGATCAGCCACGGACCATCCCGTCGCCGGTTCGTTTTCCCAGCGCCTCTCGGCGTGCAGCCGTTCCAACAGCATCCGCTGGTATTCGGTCCCGGAGAGTTCGACGGTAGTGTTCCCGACCCGCATGTATGCTTGGCCACGGTAGCAGTACGGCCGGCTCGGTCCCTGGGATACGGTCACAACCAGCACCTGACGCCCGGCCGCCGCGTCCACCCGCTCGATGGATGGGAACGCGGGCGGATCAATTTGGGAAATCTCCTGCGCCAGTTCCTCGACCGTATGGTCGGACACCATCTGCCCCACAATGCGCCCGCCCGGCTCGACGCCAAAAAGCACCCGTCCGCCGCGATGATTGAGCATGCCGCAGAGGGTCTGCGCCGCCGACCGGCGCTCGCCGGTCGTGCGCTTGAATTCCAGCACCTCCGATTCGCCGGACCGGCCCCACGCTTCGATTTGTGGAAGTGGCATCATCGGAGAGATCAAGTGGCAGGCCGGATTTCGCCGCTCAGCAGCTTGGGTAACAGCGTATCGCGCAGGATTGCCAGTGTGCGCGACTGCTTTGCGTTCGCGAGAAGTTGAGTGACGAGCGGTGCGGCTTGTCGCGTGAACGCATTTACAAGGGGGCGAGGTGGCACGAGCATGGCGAGGGACCGAACAGCCGTCGAGTTCAAGCCGGGGATCGCGACGCCAGTGCCTTTGATCCGCATTTCGGCCAAGGCGAGCTCGGTGGTGAGCCAGAAATAGAGATATTCCTGACTCAGGCGTTCATTCGCACGAAGCCGATAGACGTGTTCGTTGATGCTGCACTTCTCGAATGGAAAGCCGTCACCGAACATACTGACGTGCGGTTCATATTCGCCGGGCCTTCCACCGTCTTTGTAGAGCAGGACATCGTGGCTTTCGATGTGGCCTTTGTTCATGCCGTCGAAGAACTCGACGGGCACAAACTTGGTCTTGCCGAAATCGAACTGCCCGATACCCACAATGCTTTCGGCTCCGATGCTGGGGACGCCGGTCGTAATACCGCCGACCCCGCCCTTCGGCCGCCCTCCCGTCTCCAGAACCGAGAGTGTCGTCTCCAGCGTTGTGACTTCCCATCCCACAGGCTTCTTACCGATGCTTGATTGCTCTAAGTGCTCGGGAAAGAGGGCAGCGATCACTGCATTGAGGTTCGCGGGCCTGCGGCCGTCGAGTTTGGCGCGAACAGGGTCGAAATCCACAAACCAGCTCCGGAACAGCGCCCGCGCCATCGCCTCCAACGTCGCGTTCATCCGCCGGTTCAACTCGATCTTTTCGTCTAGCGACCCAAGGATCGCGGCGATGGCTTTTTGCTCGGCGATGGGTGGAAGATTGAGTCGCAACGTGCGCGCCGATCCGACGTTGAAATGCTGCTGCACGGCCCCGACCAGATGGGCTGCCACGTGGCGAGATGCGACCGTGTTGATGTAGTAAGCGAGAAAGCGGTTGTTCAGCTCCTTGCCGCACCGAACGATTACTAGATCAGAGCAGTTTCCATCAGTCAGCCACTCCGGCACGACGGAGCATGCGCCAGGTTTCCCAGTTCGGACAATGACGACATCGCCCGGAGTGAGCCTTGATTTCTGAATGCGTTGATGAAACTCCGGCGTGATGAACTTAAGGTCGTTCTTGTTGATGCGCAGAGGTTCAACGTTCAACGAACGAAGAAATGGAATGCCGTCATCGACGTATTCCGACGCCATTGGGCCGACGTATCCGACGGTCAATTCCGCGGCCACATCCTCGAGGGCAACGTCGTGCCACTTACCCGCCATAACCTAGCCCCCTGAGGTTTGTTTTGATCGCCTGCTCCAGTTTTTCGGACTCTGTGAACTGAGCGTGCAGTTCGGCGACGAGACGCGGCATTTTCCCCTCGAAGGGTTCCCCGTCGTCTTCGACTTCCTCAGCACCGACGTAGCGGCCGGGCGTGACGATGTGGC
>JBOHXF010000053.1:0-6796 GCA_050737455.1 Opitutaceae bacterium
GCTCGGGGTTCTTCGCCAAGCTCCACAGGTTTTGTGATGGACGCAGGCGAGCCGGGACCACCGATCAACGGTTGAAGGTCTTCAGCATGGCGAAGACGACCACGCCCGTCACCGAGACGTACAGCCAGATTGGAAAAGTGTAGCGCGAGACCCGGCGATGGAGGGGAAACCGTCCGGAGAGCGACAGGTAAAAGCTGGCGAGAATGAGCGGCAGGACGGCCGCCGAGAGGACGATATGGCTGATCAGGATCGTGAAATAAACCGGTCGTATCCAGCCCGCCCCAAGGAAGCGCACGTCGCCCCGGGCGCCGTGATAGATGACGTAGCAGACCAGGAATAGGACGGAGCTCGCGAACGCCGATGACATGAGCCGGAGATGGCGGACGTAATCGCGGCGGAGCACGGCGCGCAGGCCCGCGACAAGGAGGATGGCGCTGAGGGCGTTGAAGCCGGCGTCGCAGGCGGGCAGGGCGTCGACGATCGCCGAGGCCCCTCCGGAGGCCGGTCGCAAAAACACCAGCCAGGCGAGAAACAGGAAGGCTCCGGCGCTCACCGTGAGGATGATCGCGAGCGCGCGGCGGGGCGCGAGGCGGCTCAGGGCCGGCGCGGTCACCGCGGGTGGCGACGGGGAGGGGGACGCGGACATGGATGGGCCGACGGGCCGACTAATAGAATGCCAGCCGGTCCGCGACCAGCGCGATCAGCAGAGCCGGCAGATAAAGGATGGTCAGGAAGAAAAGCGGCCCGGCGGTCGCGTCATGGCGGGAGGATCTCAGGAAGGCGCCGGCCCGCACGAGCAGCCAGACGCCCAAGGCCGCGGCGACGACGCCGTAGCGCCAGGTGTCGAGGCGCAGGTAGACCGGGAGGACGCTGACCGCGACGAGCAGGACGCAATTGACGAAGGAGCGGACGGCCACCCTTCCGCCGGAAGGATCGCGGACCGATGGCATCGGAAAGTTCACGGCGGAATAGTCCCGGCGGTACATCCAGGCAATCGCCATGAAATGGGGGATCTGCCAGAAGTAGAGGATGGCGAACAGGATCCAGCCGAGCGTGCTGATCCGTCCCTCCCCGGCCGCCCAGCCGATAAGAGGGGGAAACGCACCCGCGACGGCGCCGATCTCTGTCGCCCACCGGCTGCGCTTCTTGGCGGGGGTGTAAAGTCCGAGATACGCGAAGATGGTCAGGAGGGTGAACAACGCCGAGAGAGCGTTCACCATGATGAAGAGCAGCATGAGCGACGCGGCGCAGAGGCCGGCGCCGAGGATGAAGGCCGACCCGCTGGCGATCTTTCCGGAGGGTATCGGCCGGTTCGCGGTCCGCACCATCCGAGCGTCGGTCTCGCACTCCAGGTACTGGTTCAGCGCAGCCACTCCGCCCGCCGCCATGCACGTGCCCGCCAGGACGCAGGTCAGCACCTCGAAATCGCGGCCCGGCGGCCGCGCCGCCGCGTATCCGGCAAGCGCGGTCAGGACGGACAGCAGGCTGAGCCGCGGCTTGGTCAGCTCGAAGTAATCGGCAAATCGGGCGGCTCCGGTCGCGGAGGAGGACGTGCCGCTCGTCATGTTTCCTCGCCCGCCGGGGAACCTTCGATCGCATCGCGATGGGCGATCCAGGTCAGCCAGAAGGTGGTCGCGAGCGTGATTGCGCCGACGACGACGTGGGCGGTGGTCACGGCAGGATCGCGGAAGGTCAGGATGATCGAGGCGCCGAGCACGATCTGCAACGCGATCAGCGCGACCAGCAGGCCGGCGGCCAGCCGCATGGCCGGGGAGGCGCCGCGGTCCCGCCAAACAAGCACGGCGAGCGCCGGCAGCGAAACCGCCAGGATGAGGGCCATGATGCGATGGGCGAAATTGATCCCGACCTTGAAGCCCCAAATGAGCGGCAGGAGCCGGTGGCCCGGGCCGGACCACGGGAAGAAGGGGATGGCCAAGCCGGCGAAGCTATGGCGCATCACGGCTGCGATCCCGAGCTGGACGAACAGCAGGGCGCAGCAGACGACGCCCCACCGCCGCAGGCGGCGGGATACGGGACAGGGCCGCCGGATCCAGCTCTGCGAGCAGGCCAGCGCGAGCGCGATGAGCACGCAGACAAACGCCTGGGCGAGGCAGGCGTGCAGCATCGCGAAGAGCTGGCCGACGCTGGTGTCGATCGAGACGACCTCGTCCGGCTGGAGAAGCACGCGGAGCCCGCCGACGACCGCCTGCAGGATGACAAGGATGAGCGCGGCCAGCGCGAGGCGGCGCAGCCACTCGCGCCGATCGGCGACCCAGATCCAGACGGCGAGAGCCAGCGTGAGGATCGTCATCACCCCGGCGCTGAGCCGGTGAGCGTGCTCGGCGAACATGGACAGGTTGCTGAGCCAGCCCCGCGGATCGAGCGAGCCGTTCGACAGCGGCCAGTCCGGGAACGCCATGCCCGCGTTGATGCTGGTCGTGAACGCGCCGAGCGTGATGAGAAGAAAAACCCAGGCGGCGGCGACGCCGGCGAACGCGGCGAGCGCCGGTCGGTAGGTCGAAACCTCGGTGGGACGTGAAGCCGGATCCGTCAATTGCATGCGATTTAACTGGCCAGAATCCGCTAGCTGATAACGGACCGGGGGCCATCGCAAACCCTTTGACAAATTATTCCGCGAGCGGATTGCTAGAAGCATGAATGATAATGCGGCGACGCGCGTCTGGCTTCGCGCCGGGGCGCTGGCGTTGGGCGCCGGGCTCCTGCTGGCGGGATGCTCGCGCGGCGGATCGACCGGCGGGCGGAAGCGTTACCCATTGATGGGGCAGGTGGTCGCGGTGGACCGTGCGAAGGACACGGTCACTGTCGCGGCCGGAAACATCCCGGGGCTCATGCCGGCCATGACCATGGACTACGCGGTGAATCCGGGAGACGCGGCTTCGCTCCGTCCGGGCGAGCCGATCCGGGCCGAACTCGTGATCGACCGTCCGGGCGCGGAGCCGACGCTCGATCGGATCTGGCCCAACGATCCGGCCGCCCGCGCCGCGATCGCCGCGGCGGCGAACGCGTTGAGCCAGGACACCCACAACCGGGGCGAGCAGGCCTACCGGGCCGTTGGGGAAGCGATGCCGGAATTCGCATTGTACGACCAGAATGGCCGGGTCGTCCAGAGCGACCGCTTTCGCGGCAAGCAGATCATGATGGATTTCATCTATACGCGCTGTCCGCTGGCGAACATGTGCCCGTTGTCGACCGCGAAGATGATCGAGGCGCAGAAGCTGGCCCGCAAGGATGGCGTCAAGAACCTCGAATTGGTCTCGATCACGCTCGACCCGACCTATGACACCCCGGGCGTGCTCAAGGCGTATGCGCAGGCGCGGAACATCGACACCAGCAATTTTTCGTTCCTCACGGGCCCCCAGGGCGCGGTCGAAGATCTCCTGAACCAGTTCGGCGTGTTCGAGGTATTTACCGGAGGAATCCTCAAGCACACGCTCACGACGCTGCTCATCGACGCGAAAGGGAAGATCATCTGGCGCGCCGACGGCAGCGGCTGGGAGCCGAAGGACTTCGTGGAGCGCATGCATCGGGCATGACCGGCGCACGGTCAGCGGCGCGCTCCCCCGTGTCCCGGCGGACCCGGGGCCAGATCTGGGTCATCACGCTGGCGGCCATCGGGATCGTCATCGTCCTGAACCAATTCGCGGGACGGCCCGGGCTGGGCCCGATGGACTTCGTCGTCGGCGGCCAGGACGCGGTGCAGTTCTGCGACCCGAACCATCCGCGCTTTTATCCGTCCTCCTCCGAGCCGCAGCGCGTCGTGACCATGGCGATCGAGGCGCCGGGCGATCCCAGCCGGGGCGCGCGGCTTGTCTTGAAGACGGTCAGCGGCCGGATCATCCGGCGGGCCGATCTGCGGTCCACGGAGGGGCGCCGCCTCCGGTTGTTCGTGGTCGACCGCGGCCTCGATTCGTTCGTGGAGAAAGATCCCGTGGAAACGAGGCCCGGCGTCTGGCTTTTCACCCTCCAGCCGGTGGTCGGCCGGTCCTACCGGATATTCGCCGACTTCACGCCGGACGCGACCGCCCGCGAGATGTACACCTGGGGCGATATGAAGCCGGCGGCGCGGGGGCTTCCGGCGACCCCTCCCGGCCCCGGCGAATATCGGTTCCGGTTTTCGACCGTCCCGGCCGTCCTCTACGCGCGCCAGCCGTTCACCGTCAAGATGACGGTCGCCCGGCGGGATGGGGGAGCCGTCGCCGTTCAGCCGGTCGCCGGGGTTCGGGCCGACCTCGTGGCGTTCGACTCCGGACTCACCGGGATGGCGAAATTCGAGGACAGCTCCGGATCCGGCGATGCGCCGGATCCCCGTCGATCCAAATTCTCGTTTTCCGGAGCGATCGCCGATTCCGGCCGGTATGTGTTCTGGGCCGACGTTCGTCTGGGCGGACGGACCGTGTACCGCCGGTTCGCCGCGACCATCCTGCCTTAGGCGCCGCGGCAAAACAACCTCGCTCGTTTTTCCCGTGGCCGCCCCATCGGCCGAGGGGAAAATGAGCCGGTTCGCCATGGCACGACTCCCTGGCAGCGCGGCGATCCCTCAGAACCGCAGGTGCTTCACCGTCAGCCCGCGGTTGATGAGCTGCTTCAGCGCATCGATGCCGATCTTGAGATGCTCGCCGACGTACTTTTCGGTCACCCGCTGGTCAGCCTCGGCCGTCTTGATGCCCTCCGGAAGCATCGGCTGGTCGGAGACCAGCAGGAGGGCGCCTGTTGGAATTTCGTTGTAAAAGCCGGTCATGAAGATCGTCGCGGTCTCCATGTCGACCGCCATGACGCGGATCTTCCTCAGGTATTTCTTGAAGCTTTCGTCGTGCTCCCAGACGCGCCGGTTGGTGGTGTAGATCGTGCCCGTCCAATAGTCGCGCGCGTGCTCCCGGATCGTCGTCGAGATCGCCTTTTGCAGCGCGAATGCGGGCAGCGCGGGAACCTCGGGCGGAAAATAATCGTTGCTGGTGCCTTCGCCGCGGATCGCGGCGATCGGCAGGATCAGATCGCCGATCTCGGCCCGGTGCTTGATCCCGCCGCATTTCCCAAGGAAGAGGATGGCCTTCGGCGGCAGGGCGCTCAGGAGGTCGACGACCGTGGCCGCCGTGGCGCTGCCCATGCCGAAATTGACGATGGTGATGTCCCCCGAGGTGGCGCTCGGCATCGGGCGGTCCCGGCCGGCGACGCGGACCTTGTGCAACGTCGCGAACAGCTCGACATAGTTCTGGAAGTTCGTGAGCAGGACGTATTCGCCGAATTGCTTGGGTTCGAGCCCCGTGTACCGGGGCAGCCAGTTCACGACGATCTCACGGCGGGTCATGGGGTGGGTATGACAAAGGGGCCGGAACGCCGCTAGTCCGAATGTTTCGCGAAGCGCCGCGGGGATCTGCCGCTTTGCCGCGCCAGCCGGGCTAGGCATTTTATGCCTGTGGAAAAGATCGGGGGCGGCGGCTCAATGGGCATAATTTATAACATGGTTATATACAACGGCATGAGTCAATGGCACACGGCGTGCTTTCCGTCGGATCCGCTTTCCATCATGCCCGTCTTTCACCTGTCCACCGCAGCCGCGGAATCGGCCGATCCCCGCTTCCTGTGGAACGAGATCGTCCGATGGACATTCGAGGCGTGCATCCTGCGCCGCGAGGGCCGGGAAACCCGCGTGGCGGAGGTGCTCCGGGAGACCTTGCCGCCCCTGATCCGCTCATGGTCGAGCCGAAGCGGGCGCCCCGCGGAGAGCTGCAAGCGGCAGTTGCGAAGTTTGTTCGATCGCGCCCAGGAAACCGTCGAGGCCGGCTGCGTCCAGAGGCGACTCATCGTCGAGGAGGTCTGCGCCCGGCTGGCGGCGACGCCGCAGGCCGCGGCCGCCGCCCGGCCCGAGGCCGCCGGTCCCTTGCGGCTCCGCCGGCAGGTCCCCATCGGCAACGTCGTCGAGATGATCGATGCCCTGGCGGAAGCCGAATTCGAGACCTTCGGCGAAAGCATCCTGCCCGTCCGCCGCGCCATCACGCCGGCTCCCGAACTTTACGCGGAGGAACCGGCCGCACGACCCGCCCTCTGCGCCTGAGCCTTTCGCAATCCACCAACCCGTCCTATCGAACGTGAAAACAGAAACCGTCAGCAAAAGCACCTCCAAGTTGACCCCGATCGTCATCGACGACGGGCGCTCGACCGACACCGAGACCCTGTTCGTGGGGCTCGACTGGGGCACGAACACCTCCTGCCTCATGGCCGCCCCGCGGGGCGCCTCCGCCTCCCGCGCCATCCTCAAGGAGCAGATTCCGACCGTCGTCGGCTATGCTCCGGAAAACGTACTCAGCCGCGTGCTGCCCGGGGACGCTCAGGTTCTTTTCGGGGCCGACGCCCTGAAATACCGCCGCCACCTGGAGATCGTCCACCCCCTTAAGGGCGGCGTCATCGCGGACCTCAAAGCGGCCCGGGACTTCGCCCTTCATCTGCGCGCCCGCCTGGGCGGGCGGAGCAAGGATGTCCGCGCCGTCATCGGCATGCCGGCGAGTTCGGACCGTTCCGCCCGAGAAAACGCCCGCAAGGCCGTCCAGGGCGTCTTCGACAAGGTGATTTTCATTCCCGAGCCGTTCCTTGCGGCGCTCGGCTATCGCGACGAATCCCGTCTGAACGAATCGAAGTACCAGGACCCCGTGGTCAATTCCCTCTACATCGACATCGGTGCCGGTTCGACCGACGTCTGCCTTGTGCAGGGCCACTATCCCACCGTCGACGATCAGCTCAGCGAGCCGTTCGCCGGCGAGGCCGTCGATCAGATCATCTT
>JBOHXF010000054.1:0-5438 GCA_050737455.1 Opitutaceae bacterium
GATCCGGCGCTGCTGAACATGGTCTCGACGCTCCGATCGGCGGCCGACCGGCGCATGGGCGCGCTGGCCCGCGGCATCGCCCTGCGCCGTTCCGCGGGGCTAAGCGCGTCGGCGGCGATGGTGCGCACGGACCAAAGCCGGGCGTACGCGGACGAGATCCGCGCGATCCTGGGCCGGATGGCGCGGCGACCGGACGATCTCTTCTCGGCCGCGGGGCTTCGGACACGGGCCGACCTCCGGCGGGCATTTTTAACGACGCTCGTGGCGGGATTCCTGGGCCTCGGCGCGGGGGTCCTGGCCTTGTACTTTTCCCGGCTCGCCCTCCAACGCGAGAAGGGGGAGCGGGCCATGGCCGAACAGGCTCTTCGGGCCGAACGCTCCGCGCAGGAAAAGAGCGAATTCCTCGCGAACATGAGCCACGAGATCCGTACGCCGATGAACGCGGTCCTGGGCTTCAGCGAGCTGCTCGCCGTCGAGCTTCCGGCGGGTGGGCGCGCGCGCCGCTATGCGCAGTCGATCCGGGCGAGCGCATTCTCCCTGCTCCAATTGATCAACGACGTCCTTGATCTGTCGAAGGTGGAGGCCGGAATGATCGAAATCCGCCTCGAACCGACGGATGTCCGCGAACTGACGGACTTTCTCCGGACCATGTTCGCGCAGCAGGCGCAGCGGAAGGGCCTGGACCTGCGGGTCAAGACGCCCCCGAACCTGCCGACCGCGCTGCTCCTGGACCGCGCGCGTCTCCGGCAAATCCTGGTCAACCTGATCGGGAATTCTCTCAAGTTCACGGGAACGGGCGGCGTGACCCTCGCCGTCGCGTGGGAGGGCAATGTGGAGTCCCCCAGCCGGGGAACTCTCACCTTCGAGATCGTCGACACCGGGGTGGGCATCCCGGCCGAAAAGCTGGGAAGCATCTTCCGCCCGTTTACTCAGGTGGACGGACGGCGCGCGGCGGAAAGGATGGGCACCGGCCTCGGGCTCAGCATCGTGAAGCGCCTGGCCGAACGCATGGGCGGCGCGGTCTCGGTCGAAAGCGCCGTGGGCGTCGGCAGCACCTTCCGTCTTCGCATGCCGGACATCGCGGTCTCAGCCCGCCTGCCGGCGGCGGTCCGCCTCGAACCCGACGGTCCTGCTCAGTTCAACCGGCTGGCGCCCGCCTCCCTGCTCGTGGTGGACGACAATGCGCTCAACCGCGAGCTGGTGGCCGGGCTTTTCGAAGGCACGCACCATCAGGTGCGGTTTGCCGAAACCGGACTGGAGGCGGTGGAGTCCGTACGGCGCGCCCGCCCCGATCTGGTCCTCATGGATGTTCGCATGCCCCAAATGGATGGCCGCGCGGCCGTGAACGAAATCCGCCGGATTCCCGGAGCAGAGATCCTGCCCATCATCGCGGTCACCGCATCGACCCTCGCCCAGGACGAACATCTGCTCCGAGGGCTGTTTTCAGGCTATGTCAGCAAGCCTTTCACACGGAGGGACCTTTTCCTGGAAATGGCCCAGTTTCTGCCGCGGCTCCGGAAGGACGAATCCGCATCCGGACCGCCGCCAGCCGCTTCCGCCGGCCCGGACACGCCGGGGCGTTGGGCGGCGCTCCTTCCGGCGCTGCGGGACCTGGAGTCCTCGACCTGGCCCGGCGTCCGCGACAGCGGCGCCATCAAGGACGCGAGGGACTTCGCCATCCGCCTGCATGAGCTGGCGGACGGGGCCGGATGCGGCGTCCTTCGTGGGTACGCCGACGGCTTGCTGGCCGACGCGGAAAATTACGCGATAATCAAGCTCGAGAGCCGGCTCAAGGAATTCCCCGACGTGATCGGCTCGGTCGCCCTGAGCGTCGCGTCCCCGGCCGCTTCCGCTCCGCGCCTCTAATGAGCTCCGCAGATTCCGGTTCCCGCATTCTCGTCATCGACGACCAGGAGTCGAACGTCCAGGTGGTCGGCAACATCCTGGGCGCCCTGGGCTTCGAAATCCTCGCGGCGACAAGCGGCGAGCAGGCGCTTCGCCGCCTCGCGGCCGGCCGGCCCGATCTCGTGCTCCTCGACCTGCTCATGCCCGGGATGGACGGGCTCGAAGTCTGCCGGCGGATCCGTTCGATGCCTGAGCACGCCGAGTTGCCGGTGATCTTCCTGTCCGCCGCCGACGACAAGACTTCCGTCGTGCGGGCCCTGGAGGCCGGTGGGATGGACTACGTGACCAAGCCGTTCAACCCCTCCGAACTCACCACCCGGGTCCGCACGCATCTCGCCCTTAAGGCCGCCCGCGACCGGCTCCAGCAATTGGCCGAGGACAAGGACGAGTTGCTCGGCATCCTCGCGCACGACCTGAAAAATCACCTGGGCGGCATGCAGATGAGCGCGCAGCTCCTCAACGACCGGGCGGTGTCCGCCGGCGACGAGCGGCTCGAGCGGCTCGCCGCGAACATCCTTCGCGCCACGACCCAGATGTCGGCCTTCGTCCACGAATTTCTCGCGAACAGCTCGGCCGATCGCGGGCTCAATCTCAAAATGGAGGCGCTTTGCCTGACCGACATCGCGATCGGGGTGGTGCAGCAGTACCAGGAAGCCGCTCGCAGCAAGGAGATCTCGCTGGCCTACACCGGCACCCTCGAGCCCGTTTCGGTTGCGGCCGACCGGCCGGCGCTCGACCAGGTGCTGGGCAACCTGCTGTCGAACGCGCTCAAGTTCTCCCCGTCCGGCAAACGCGTCTGGGTCAGCGTGCGGCCCGATGCCGCCGGCGGGGGGGCCTGCGCGGTGCGGGATGAGGGGCCCGGTTTCACGGAAGAGGACCGGGCTCTCATGTTCCGGCGGTACCGCCGCCTGAGCGCTCGTCCCACCGGCGGCGAGCCCTCCACCGGGCTCGGCCTCAGCATCGTCAGGAAGCTCGTGGACGGAATGCGGGGAACCTTGGCCTGCGAAAACGTTCCGGGAGCAGGCGCCCAATTTCTCCTCACCCTGCCCCCGGCTCCGGCCGGATAGACGTCCCATGGATTTTCTTGTAATCGACGACGACCGCGTGTTCCGCGAAGCCACCGTCCTGCTCATCGAGGACGAGGGCCATTTCGCGCAAGGCGCGGCCAACGCCGAGGTGGGGCTCTCGCTCGTCAAGGAGGAAAAGTACGACGCGGTCCTGCTCGACCTCAATCTCGGCCGCGACAACGGCCTCCATCTCCTGCCGGAAATCCTGAAGCTGCGCGCCAACCTGCCCGTGGTGATGTTCTCGGCCCAGGGCACGGTGAAGAGCGCCGTGCAGGCGCTCCACTCGGGCGCGGTCGATTTCCTCGAAAAGCCGTTCACGCGGGACCAGTTTCACGCGGTCCTGGCCCGGCTCCAGCGGTTCAGCCAGATGGGCCGGCAGATCGAGCGGTTGGAGCAGGAGGCGAAGGACCGGCAGGCGCAGAGCCCGGAGCCGCTCTTCGATTTCGACACGCCGGCCATGCGGACCATCAAGGACATCCTCGCCCGAGCGGCGCAGACTCCCGCTTCAGTGCTGATCCTGGGGGAGAGCGGCACCGGCAAGAGCGTTGCGGCGCGGGCTCTGCACGACCAAAGCCTCGTGGCGGAAAGACCGTTTGTCACCGTAAGCTGCCCGTCGCTCTCCAAGGAACTCCTGGAAAGCCAGCTTTTCGGCCACGTCCGAGGCGCGTTCACCGGCGCCCTGCGCGATCACTGGGGCAAGGTGAAGGCCGCGTCGGGGGGCACCCTGTTCCTGGACGAGATCGGCGACCTTCCGCTGGAGATCCAGCCCAAGCTCCTGCGGCTCCTGCAGGAGCGGGAGTACGAGCGCATCGGCGAGAACGTGACCCGCCGGGCCGAGGTCCGCGTCGTGGCGGCGACCAACCGCGACCTCAAGGCGCGCGTGGCCGACGGAGCGTTCCGGGAGGACCTGTTCTACCGGCTGAATGTGATCTCGGTCGAGATGCCCCCGCTTCGGGCCCGCCCGGACGACGTCCTGCGCTTCGCCGAGCACTATCTGAAGCATTTCGGGGCGCAATGCGGACGGGAGCTCGCGGGCTTCACCGACGAGGCCGCCACATGCATCCGGATGCATTCCTGGCCCGGCAACCTGCGGGAGTTGCGCAACGTGATCGAACGCGCCGTGATCCTGTCCCGCGGGGACCGGTTGACGGCCGCCGACCTGCCGTCCGAGATCCGCGCGGTCGCGAACGGCTCGGGCGGCGACGCGCGCGCGTTCGAGGCCGGCGCGCCGGTCACGCTCGACCGGCTGGAGGAGATGCACATCCGGCGCATCCTCGAACGTTCCGCGAGCCTCGTGCAAGCCGCCGAGATTCTCGGCATCGACCAGGCGACCCTGTACCGCAAACGCAAGCGGCTGGGAATGGAGTAAGCCCGGTCAGGCCGCCGGCCCGAGGCCGCAGGCCGCGCGGGCGCGCGCCAGAACCGGGCCGGCCACGGCCCGGGCCTTCCGGGCGCCCTGCTTCAGCACGTTTTCGACGTACCCGGGGTCCTTGAGCAGTTCCTCGCGGCGCCCGCGCGCCTCCGAGAAATAATCCCAATACTGATCCGCCAGCGCCTTCTTCAGATCGCCGTAGCCCAGCCCCCCCGCTCGGAGCCTCCGCTCGAAGTCGGCCGAGACCGCCGGCGGGGCCAGGAGCTTCAGGAGCTGGACCGCGCGGTTCCGGTCCGCGTCGGGCTTGGGCTCGCCCGGAGGGCGGCTGTCCATCACGATGGACATGACCTTCTTTCGGAGGGCCTTCTCCTCGCCGAAGATTTCCAGGGTGTTGCCGTAGCTCTTGCTCATCTTCTGCCCGTCCAGACCCGGGACCACCGCGACCGAACCGCGGATCTCCGCCTCGGGAACCACGAACGTCTCGCCGTAGGTCTGGTTGAACTTGACGGCCATGTCGCGGGCCATCTCCAGGTGCTGCTTCTGGTCCTGGCCGACCGGCACGACCTGGGTGTCGTAAAGAAGGATGTCCGCAGCCATCAGCACGGGATAGGCGAACAGGCCGAAGTTCGGCGAGAGTCCTTTGGCGATCTTGTCCTTATAGCTGTGCGCGCGTTCCAGAAGGCCCATGGGCGCCAGGCTGCCGAGGAGCCAGGTCAGTTCGCAGACCTCCGGGACGTCGCTCTGGCGCCAAAACACGCTCCGGTCGGGATCGAGGCCGCAGGCGAGCCAATCGACGGCGATGCCAATCGTGTTGCGGCGCCGCTCCCGCGGGTCGAACAGCGCCGTCATCGAGTGGTAATCGGCGATGAAGTAGAAGCACTCCCCGCGCTCCTGGGCCTCGATCGCCGGCCGCATCGCGCCGAAATAGTTGCCGATGTGAACCGTGCCCGAAGGCGTGATGCCGGTGAGGGTCCGCATGAAAGCGGCCATTTCAGTCCCGGCGGGGGATCAGCGTCAAGGACGGCCGCGCCCGGGCGATGGTCGCGGGCGGAAGGTAGCCGCCGAAGGCAAGGGCGGGAGCGACGAGGGAACGC
>JBOHXF010000055.1:0-8661 GCA_050737455.1 Opitutaceae bacterium
TCCTCCTTCAGCCCGGCCACCTCGTCCGCAGGCAGCCGCTCAAGCAAAAAGAGCAGCGGCAGCGTCACCTTCCCGCTGGCGAAGTCGGTGCCGAGCGTCTTGCCGATGCGCGCTTCCTCCCCGAAAAAATCGATGAGATCGTCATAGATTTGATAGGCGATCCCCAAGTGCCGCCCGAACCGGCTTACCGCCCCCGTATATTCGGCGGGCGCGCCCGACAGGTTGGAGCCGAGGAAGCACGATACCCGGAAGAGCTCGGCCGTCTTCAGGTCGATGATCCGGTCGTAATCCTGCCGCCTCACATCGGTCGACCCGCGGCGCAGGGTTTGCAAAATCTCACCCGCGCAAACCCGTCGTGTGGATTCGGAAACCGCGGCGCAAACCTCGCTCGTCGGGAACCGCGTCGCCACGTTCAAGGCGTGGGCAAAGAGCGCATCCCCCAGGAGGACAGCCGCCGTGCTGCCATAAACCCGGGCCGCCGTCCGCCGCGAGCGCCGGACTTCGGCATGGTCCATGATGTCGTCGTGGACGAGGGTGGCCAGGTGTACCAGCTCGACGACAGCTGCCGCCCGCACCAGCTCCTCCCGGACCCGCCCGTCGGCTGACCAGCCGCTCAGGAACACCAGGGCGGGCCGGATGCGCTTTCCTGAGGTGTCGATGCAATACCGAACCATGTCGCGGATCTCCGGCTCGAACTGGTCGAGCTGCCCGCGTAAAAAAGCGTCCAGCGCCTTGAAGTGCGGCGCAAGAAGTTCGGAGACACGCGCAAAAAGATGATTCTGCCCCGGCAATTCGCGAGGCATGACAGGTCTTTCCACGGTGCTGCTCATCGGTTCAAGGTGTGGCAGCGTAGATTCGTAGCCAGTAATGACCATGAAAAAAGGCCTGATTTCGATGGAATTGTCCGGCTTCAGACCGAAAAGCGCTCTTTTCCGGTGCAAAAGCGGCCTGGAACCCGTTCCTGCAAATGAATTGCGTTTAAGAAGATTGCTTCCTTCCGCCAATCGTCTTGAACAACCCCTCGCCTCATCAACGACCGTCCCCCTTCAACCCTCGTAAGTCCGCCCCTTGGACCTAAAGCAGATCAAACAAATCATCGACCTGATGAAGCGCTCGGACCTATCCGAGTTCGCGGTCGAAGAGCAAGGCTTCAAACTGAAGATCCGGCGGGGTATGGGAGGCTATCCCGTCGTCTCATCCTCCGCCCCACCCCCGCCGGTCTACCCGCCCCGTGAAACGGGAGGAACTCCGGCGCCTTCCGCGAACCTGGCGGGCCCTGGAGACGAAACCGAGGAACCGGGGATCGCTTACGTGAAGTCGCCGATGGTCGGAACCTTCTACCGGTCGGCTTCGCCCGACAGCAAAGCCTTCGTGGAACCGGACGGGCAGATCCTGGAGAACACGGTGGTGTGCATCATCGAAGCGATGAAGATCATGAACGAGATCCAGGCCGAAGTGAAGGGCACGATCCTTGAGGCTTTGGTCGAAAACGGACAGCCCGTGGAGTACGGCCAGCGGCTCTTCAAGGTGAAACAAAGCTAGGGTGATCCAAAAGATCCTCATCGCCAATCGGGGCGAAATCGCGCTTCGGATCGTCAGGGCCTGCCGGGAGCTGGGAATCAAGACCCTGGCGATCTACTCCGAAGCGGACGTCCAATCCCTTCACGTCCAGCTGGCCGACGAGGCCATCTGCATCGGTGGACCGCGCAGCGCGGACAGCTATCTGCGCGCCGACCGCATCATCAGCGCGGCGGAAATCGCCGATGTGGACGCGATCCATCCCGGCTATGGCTTCCTTTCGGAAAACGCCAAGTTCGCGGAGCAGTGCGAGTCGTGCAACATCAAGTTCATTGGGCCCAAGTCACGTTCAATAAAGATGATGGGGGATAAGTCGGTCGCCAAGGATACAGTTAGAAAAGCCGGGGTTCCGATCGTTCCCGGCAGCGACGGCCCCGTGGAGGGCGAAGCCGAGGCGGTCAAGGTCGCGCGCTCGATCGGCTACCCGGTGATCATCAAGGCGGTCGCCGGCGGCGGCGGGCGCGGCATGCGCATCGCCCACAACGACGTTTCCTTCGCCAAAGAGTACCATACGGCGCGGACGGAGGCCGAAAAGGCGTTCGGCAACGGCGCGGTCTACATCGAGAAATACATCGAACGTCCCCGTCATATCGAATTCCAGATCCTGGGCGACAGCCACGGCAAGGTCATCCATTTGGGCGAACGGGACTGTTCGGTGCAGCGCCGGCACCAGAAGCTCATCGAGGAATGCCCGTCGCCTTTCCTTAGCACCGACCTGCGCAAGAAGATGGGCAAGGCGGCTGTGCGCGCCGCGCTCGCCGCGAGCTACGAGAACGCCGGGACCATCGAGTTCCTCGTCGACGGCAAGGGTCACTTCTATTTCATCGAGATGAACACCAGGATCCAGGTCGAACATCCCGTCACCGAGGAGGTGACCGGCATCGACCTGATCAAGGAGCAGATCCGGATCGCGGACGGTGAAAAGCTCGGCCTCGACCAGGGCGATATCCGCTGGGAGCGCCATGCGATCGAATGCCGTATCAACGCGGAGGACCCCGCCCGCAACTTTGCCCCGTCCCCGGGCGCGATCGGCCTGTACTTTTCGCCCGGGGGATTGGGCGTCCGGGTCGACAGCCACGCCTACAGCGGCTATACGATCCCGCCGTATTACGACTCGATGATCGGCAAGCTGATTTGCACCGGGTCCACTCGGAAAATCGCCCTGCAGCGCACCTACCGCGCCCTGAGCGAATACCTGGTGCGGGGCATCAAGACGACCATCCCCCTGCACAAGGCGATCATGGCCGATCCGGTGTTTATTGAAGGCAAGGCGACCACCTCCTACATGGAGGAGTTTCTCACCCGGACGAGCGCCGATCTGTACTCCTGACAAACCGCCTCGGAGCGGGCGGCCTGTCCCTGGAAAACGCGGGCCGGTTCGCATCCCGCCCCCGAATTCGGGAAATCCCGGCTAGCGCCTCCGCATGGCCGGTGCCGGCAGATCTTCGGGCGCGAAGAGGACCCCGCCCTGAATTTCCTGCCGCAGCGCGGCCAGCGCCTGGTCGCTCTGCTCGCGGATATCCGCATAGGAACAGCGGAGGGCCCGGGCGAGGGGCCGCAGGTCCGGAACAGCCGGCCCAGCTTCCGGCTTCGAGCGGCCCGACTTGGGACGGCGCCGAACCGCCTCCGGAGGAAACCCGCACCAGGCGCGGGAGAGCACGGCGCCTGCGCGGGGATCGCGGACCAGACGCTCCACCGTCCGCTGGAGGTTGGCGGTGACTGTAAGCGCGGCGAGGACTGCCTCGTCCCCCCGGTGCGCCGCCTGCGGCAAAACCGCCCGAAAGGCCTCCGTGGATAGCTCCAGGGCGGCGCCCGCCGCCCGACCGAGGGCTTCCCGGCCGCCGGATCCGGCCCGCTCGCGCTCCCCGAGGAACGGAATCAGGACCGCGTCGGTCAGGGCGAGGTTGTAGGGCCGGCCGCGCCAAGTCAGTTCCGGAAACGGGCCGCAGGGGTCCGCCCGTTCTTCGGTTCCGAAGCGAATTTCGATTTCAGGGGTTTTCGGATTCATCGCTGGAAATTCCGGCCTCGCCCGCCCACTCGGCCGCTGCGAGCTCCGCCGCCTCGTCGCTCGCGCCGACCGGCGGGCCGATATACTCAGCCAGTTCCACGCGGCCGCGCTTCCGGCCGCCGGATTCGGCGCCTGGCCCTGCGTCCCATCGGTTCACTTCCCCGCGCTCGTAGGCAAGGTTTTCGAGAATTTCACGGTAATACTCCCTCATGCGCGCCCGGATCCGCTCGGGGCCGGCCGGTGGGCGGGTGCATTCCAAGTACGAGACACGGCCACGAGCGACCTTGCCGAGGCGGCCCGGACGGCCCTTGTTGTAGCCGATCGCCTCGCCGACGTCCAGCAGAGCGAAGTCCTCCGGCCGGAATCGGGGCATCCGCTCCTCCTGACTGCGATGGCGGATGGTCAGGTCCCGCCCGGTGGCGAGCGCCGCCACCAGACCTCCGAAATCCAATTCGTGCTCCGCGCTGTGCGTCTCCCGGGTGAAGGTCCCGCAGATTTCGGCGGCGCGCCGGCAGGTCTCCGGATCGGTCTGCTGGAGCCAGAACTGCACGCCGAAAGCTGAAATATAGACGTTGGCCGCCTCGCGGCCGAGCACCTCCACGAGCCAGGCGTAACTTTGCGTCGCGCACACATTCGCGACGCGATTCGATCGGGAAAGATTCATGAAATAGGGGTCGCCCGCGGAGGCCGAGCCCCCGGCGGCATATTTATGACATTCGTCGGCTACATACAGCACAAGCCGGGTGCGGTTCAAGTCCGGTCTGGAGGTGCGGGCCAGCATGACGCTCTGGAAGTCCAGCTTGCAGGCTGTGCCGAGCAGGCGCCCCACCTGCTCGTAGCGGTCTCCGGGAACCAGGGCGACGATCCGGCCGCGCTGCGCGGCTTCCTCGAAGGAGAACGTGGAGGGCCGGCAAAACGTCTCCGCCAGATTGGCATCGTGCAGGAATGGGTCCAGCGCCGCCGAAATCGTCGCTTTGATCACATTGGCCGTCCGGCCGTCCGCAACCATCCTCTGCCATTCCTCGCGGAAGAATGCGGCGAGTTCGCGGAGCGCCGGCAGCGACCGGCGCCGGCTTTCCTCGGCTTCGTCCGATTCGGGCGCGGATGGGGGATTGTCGCCGTCGGCAATGATCGCCTCCAGGCGGACCAGGGCCGCCTCGAGCCGATCGTCGCGCGTCGCGAGGCGGGCCACATCCGCCGCGGTGGCCGGCTCCGCAGCCGTTGCGCGGTGAAGGCTCAGGCAGGCGGCGATAAGCTTGCGGCCTTGATCGTAAAAGTAGTCGTTCTCCCCCCGGGGCGCCGCGCCCCGCGCCATCGCGACCAGCCGGGTGAGGCGCTCGGCCGCCTCGGCCGCCGGGATCCGCGCGTCGATCAGGTTGTAGTGCACGCCGCTGTCGACGTACTCGACGCCTTCGGCCGTGAGCGTTTCCGGGGGCGCGGCGCGGATCGGCCGCCCGTCAGGCCCGGCCATCGGATCCGGATCGTCCCGCCGCGCCGTGCGGGAGATCCGAACCAATTCGCCGCCGCGCCAACGCCAGCCAACATAGCGGAGCGGAAGGCCGGAGACAGGCCGGGCGATCCGGCTCCATTCGGGGAGCGCGGCGAGGCAGTCCCCCGGCTCTTCGAACACATCCTGCGGCACGCTCGCACCGGCGGCCCGGTGCCCTGCGGGAAAGACCATCGGCGGCAGGAGATCCCCGGCGTCGCTGCCACCGGTGCCGCCCCGGCCGCTGAGAAACCAGCGCCGGCCCGCTTCGTCGCGGTAGCGGACTACCGGGAGACGACTGGCAGGCGACAGGATCAGCACGTCCCGGCAGACGCATCGGCCCGCCTGGTGCGCCAGGTAGACCGTCGCCTCCACGAGATCGCCTTTCACCTCGGGGATGAAGGCGCCCAGCTTTTCGCGGCCGCCCTTCCCGCCCCGGTACGCCTCCAGGAGCTGCTTCAGGGCGGGAAGAAGGAGGCCGGCCGTCTTGGACGAGCCTGTCACCCCGGTCACGAGGATCGAGGTGGTCAGGTCGCCCTCGCCGATGGGCAGCCCCGCGAGCTTGAGCGGCGCCCGCGGGCCGCGCCGGCCCGGCGGGGAAGCTTCCCGGCCAAACGCCTCCGGCAGGCAGAGCCAAAGGCAGCGCGCTTGAAAAAGCCACGCGCCGAACAGGGCGGCCCCTTCGAGGGTAAGCGTCATGAAGCGCAATCCGGCCGCTGCCCGGGGTTCGCCCCGAATCGCCTGCTCGAAGAGCGGCGCGCGCCGGGCCACGAGCGCGACGCGCGGGACGAGCCAGAATCCCCCGAAAAGGAACAGCACGGTTCCCGCCGTGCACGCCCACGGCGAGCCGAGCGGCATGCGACGCGAGCCGAAGGCGACGGCCGCGCGTGCGAGCGCTAAGGCGAACCGGAGGCCGTTCATCGGTTCGTAATGAGATTTTCCTGAAAGGAGTTCGTGGCGGTGGATGATAGCAAGCTGACGGGACAACGGCCGGACCTCGGCCCGGGGCCCCCAAAAACCTCATGGCCTCTTCGGCGGCAACACGGGAACCCCTCGGGTGCTCGGGTCGCTTCGAGCCGCCCGTGAGCCCCCATCCGTCCGTCCGCAACCGTCCCGTCGCGCTCTGGAAGGGGTGCATTCCGGTGGATCCCCGCGACCCGGCCGTGCTGCCCTACCGTCCGGATTGGTTCGCCAGGATGGGAGCCGGCCCGTTGCAGGTTCCGGAGTTGCGGGCGGTCGCGTTCCGGCACCCGGCCTGCGCCCTCGCCTTGCTCACGGCGGACTATGAACGCACCCGTGAGGTCCTGGAACCCGCCTTGGCCGGAGCCGGTGAGGCGGTCTATCATCTGACGGCTCTGGAACTTGGGCGGCGGCCGCTGCGGCAGGAGATGGGGGAAGCGCCGCTTTTGGGACGGCCGGAACTGGTGGCGAAGTTACTGGAGCCGTATGCGGCGGGACTCTTGGTCGAGAAGTTCTGGGTCCTGTGCCTCAACCGGAAGAACCGGCTCATCAAGCTGGTCGAGGTGACTTCGGGAACGGCGGCCTCCGCCCTCGCCCATCCTCGCGAGGTGTTTCGGGCGGCGATCCGCGAATCGGCCTGCGCGGTCATCTGTGCCCACGGGCATCCCTCGGGGGGCCCGGCACCGGGTTTGGCTGACGTCCAGATCACGCATCTACTGCGGGAGGCGGCCCGGACTGTGGAGATCACCCTTTGCTGACCATGTGATTTTGGGCCGGGCCTCGGCTGATCCACTCGGGGTCGGTTTTTACAGTTTTCGGCAGGCCGGGCTTCTATGAAGGGGCACGCCGCCCGACAACCCGCTGCCTCGGCGTCCGGTTGCCACAATGTGGATGGAGCGGCGATTGACCGGCGGCCATCGCCGTCTATGCTTCCGCACCATGACCAGAGACGCGGAAGAGCAGCTCTTCGATTTTTGCGTTCGGCAGCGGGAACATTTCTCTTTGCCCGATTGGCTGCGCTTTCGGGCGGTGAGCCGGGACCTGCTCGCTTCGGTGGCACTCTTTCTTTCCGGCGTCGACTGGTATGGCCACCACGACCGCCTGCTCAAGGTCGCGGAGGAGCTTCAACCCGGATCGGGTTCGCGTTGGCGCGAACTGCTGGAGAGAACGGATTTCGAGACGGGGCGGTTTTCGCAGATGTTGCGGGTCAGGTTGCGCCATGAGCAAGCCCACGCCTGAACTTGCGGCGGCGCTCGCGAGGATACTCGACAGGATCGACCGGTCCGTGCTGGACAGCGGCTACGGCGGGCCGCCGATCACCATGTACCTGGCCGGCGGCCTGGCGGTGGACTACTATTGCGGCTCGCGCTACACCGAAGATGTTGACGCCTCTTTTTCCCGCCGGATCCTTTTGCGGGCGGAGGAACTGAAGAACGCGTACCGGCGGGCGGACGGAAAAAACGCCGTCCTTTATTTCGACGCCAACTACAACACGACCTTCGCCCTCATGCATCCCGATTTCGAGAACGATTCCGCGCCTTGGGAGGGAATTGGGAATGAACGGCGGATCGTGAAATTGAACGTCCTCTCTGCGGTCGATCTCGCCGTATCGAAGATCGCCCGCAGTTCGGGGCCGGACGTGGAGGACATTCGCGCCCTCGCGTTGGAGCGGCTGATTACGGAGAAGGCCGTGCGGGCGCGGGCGGAAGAGGCATTGGGTTACTACATCGGGAATTTGGCCGAAGTGCGGTTGAGCATCGAAAAGGCATGTCTCGACATCGCCGTGGCTGCCCAGGACGGTTCGCCAAAGCCGCGCACGCCGGGTATCGAGCCGACCCCCTGAGCGGGATTGGCGCTCTCTGCCGGGGTCAGATTCCCCGAGCTTTCGGGGAGAACGGCGCCGGCAACCGCGGGGAAGGCGACCTTTGCCCTCAAACTTAACATTGTGCCGCTCGGGTGCGGAGTCTGAGGCTTTATTTCAGGAGTTTTTCCATCGAGAAATTGGCGAAACGCTGACCTCCAGACTCGGCAACCTGCGGGGTCACTACGTGAAAGCCACGCCTTTCTAAGAGAGGCCGGGCCGTGACGCTGGACTCGGTGAATATCCTCGAAAGACCCTGTGATCGTGCGGTGTCTTCGAGGCTTTGCAAAAGCGCCGTCGCCACACCTAAGCGCTGAAACTCCGGATGAACATACATCATGTCGAGATGCCCGGAAGCCTCCAGATCCGTGAAACCGGCTAACGATTGGTCGACAACCGCGACCCAAGTCGGCCGGTCGAGGCGTTTTTGAGTCCATCGGTTGCGGTCCGGCCTTGCCCACGCGTCCACCTGAGCCTGATTGTAATCTCGCGCAGCAATCTCCCGAATCGCCCTTACGAAGATGGCGATCACGCCATCGAGGTCGGATGGCCGGTAAGGTCGGATTAGCAGGGCTGGGCCCAGGCTCACGGCGATTGGGTATCGGGCACCTCTCTTGAGATCGAGTCGGAAAGCTTAAACCGGGAACTGCCGGCGCGTCGTGTCCGCACCGTTCGCGCCACCGCCCCGCGAAGGTGCTATGGTCGCTTCGAGCCGCCCGTGAGCCCCCATCCGTCCGTCCGCAACCGTCCCGTCGCGCTCTGGAAGGG
>JBOHXF010000056.1:0-2451 GCA_050737455.1 Opitutaceae bacterium
CGATCAGTTGGAGGCGCAGCCGCGGCTGCGCGGCGCGGAAGATCGGATCGGTTTCGGCGCGCTCGAGGCTGCGGGCGGCGCCCACCAGATCGATCTGGGCGGGAGCGAGCGGAGGCGCAGCGGCGAGGACCTCCTCGTCGCCGCCTCCCGGGAGCGCGAACGAGCGGACGTACTGCGCGCGCACATCGTTCACGACGCGCAGAAGGAGGACGTAGACCTCCGGACCGATCCGCAGATTGAGATTGGTCTCGACGCCGGAAGCGCGGACGGTGGGTGTCAGCTCCAGTTCGTTGAGGGCCTTGTCGTACTTGTAGGTGACGACCGGCGAGGCGAGCGAGATGGCCGCCACCTTTTCGTCCGTCCGGAGGACCACCGTGGTGGCGCGCCCGGGCGCGAGATAGATCTCCTCGGGTTTTCCCGGTTCGAGGCGCTCTGGGCCCACGGGTTCGCCCGCGCGGGCGGCGAGAACCGTGGAGAGCGCCGCGAGCGCGGCGAGGAACGCCGCCGGCTTCGGAGGGCGGGAGCGGAGGAGGGCCGGGATCATCGGGAACGGGGCGAGGGCAGGCCGAGTGCTTCGCGGTCGGATTTCTCACGCTCGTCGCGGTAGAATTCCTCGCGTGTGATTGCAGTGACGCGCACGAGGCGCCAGCCCGCGGCGTTGAGCGGGGCGGGGCCGGCCAGAGCGAAGACGCAATCGAGATAGATGGGGCTCGTCTGAGCGGTCCTGACCGAGCGGGAGGAAAGGAGGCCCCGGTAGTAGACCCGGTGCAGGCCCGGCCGGCCGGGGCGGGGCTTGGCTTCGAGCAGTGTGAGCGTCTGGACGTAGCCCGCGGGATAACGGACGGCCGCGTCCCCGTAGCCGCGGTCGACGGACGCGACGACCTCCGGGGCGCAGAACTCGCCGATCGCCGGCGGCAGGCCCTTTTCCGTGCGTCCGAAAAGCACTTCGAGCGTGTCCGCAAACTGCCGGTCGAAGTCGCTCTCGCGCAGGGCGGATGGGCCCTGCGGAGCGCCGGTGAAGACCCAGCCGTCCGACACGCCCACGATGACGGGGAGCGCGAGCGCGGCCGCGCGCAGGCGCCAGAGGCCGAGGCCGAGGAGAATGAGCAGCGCGGCTGCGCCGGCGGCGAGGACGTAGAAGAAGAGCCGCAGCCGGTCCTCATCCATGAAGAATTCGGCGGATTCCACGGTGCGCTCCCACCACGGATGCGGCCGCGCGTCCGGGGGGTTCACCGGGCCGCCTCCTGATCCCGGGCCGCTCGGGGGTCCGACCCGGACGGCGGCTTCAGAGCGGACGGTCCGCTGCGCGCTTCGAGCGAGAGCAGGTAGAACGGATAGGGATCCAGCCGGCTGCCGGGATTGACGGCCAGGACCACGCGGCCGCGCCAGGGAAAGGTCCGTGTCTCGGCGCCTCGTTCGGCCACGGACAGGCGGCCCCGTACGTCCGCGGCGGCGCGGCCCGCATGCGGATCGGCCACGAAGCCGCTCACGTCCAGGAGGGCGAGCGACTGGCTCATGCCGTGCGCCGCGCGCACGGCGTCGCCCGAACTCAGGCGGCGCTCGGCCGCGTCGTAGATCTCCGGAGCGACCAGGCCTTCGGTCAGCGGCAGCCAGCGGTGGCCATGCTCGTCGGCCTCGTAGAGGAGCGGCAGGCAGCCGTGCAAAAAAAAGACCACTTGATCGTAGGAGATCTCCGGGACGCCGTAGAACGCCTTGGCGGCCTCCCTGAGGGTTGGGCCCGCGCGCACAACGACCGCGGGCTTGGTCCGGAGCTGCCAGGCGGCCGTCCACACGAGGCCGCACGCGGAGCACAGCGCTGCCAGCGCGAGAGCGAACAGGCGCTGCTCGTGGACAACCCAGGCGAAAGCACGGTACCGCCGCTCGATCGCCGCGGGCAGCGGCGCACGGTCGGGAACGGCGGGGCCGGGTTCGGGCCCCGGGACCCCGCGCCCGCGCCAGCGGCGCCAAAGGGCGCGCGCCTGGAGCTGATGGCATTCTTGGGCGAGCGGCTCGGGCACGCCTCCATAATGGCATGTGCGCCGGATCGTGTTCAGAACTCGGGGTCGAGGGCCTGCGCCTCCCCGTAGGCGATCTCGCCGGCCGCGGCGCTTCTCAGGGCGGCGCGCACGAGCGGCGTCCCGCCCGCCTCCAACCAGGCGCGCCGCAGGTCGCGCTCCCCGTAATGGTCGGTCGCGGCGGCGGCGATGGCGTCGACGACGGCGCGGCTCTCGGCATCGGCTACCTCACCGAAGATCGTGTGCTTGCGGTTCAGGTGGGGCGTCCGGCCGACCGTGATGAAGAACTGTGAGCCGTTGCTGTTCGGTCCGGAGTTCGCCATCGCCAGCAGGTATGGGCGGTCGAAGGACAGTTCCGGGTGGAACTCGTCGCCGAACTTGTACCCGGGGCCGCCGAAGCCCTGACCCAACGGGTCACCGCCCTGGATCATGAAGC
>JBOHXF010000057.1:0-3774 GCA_050737455.1 Opitutaceae bacterium
GGCGATAGAAGAGAATCAAAGGCTCGCGGTAGGTCTCGGGGATGGCCTCGAGTTGACGCCAAAGGAGCTCCTCCTCCTCGCGGCCGATGGCCTGCTCCGGGGGTTGCGCTTCCGGCGCGGGCAGCTGATCCGCGCTTTCCAATCCTTCCGCCCGGACCACGGGCTCGTGCTTCTCGTCCCGGCGGGCCCGCCGGCCGAGGTTTCTGACGATACCGCAGAGTCACGAACGCAAGTTTTCCGGCTCCCGCAGTCCGGGAAGCTGCTGCCAGGCGATGACAAAGGCCTCCTGCGCCAGGTCCTGGCTTAGAGCCACGCTTCCGGTAGAATTGTAGGCGAGAGCGCAAATGAGCCCCTGGTAGCGGGCGACGATCTGGCCGAAGGCGCGGTGATCGCGGCCCCGGGCTTGAACGACGAGTTCTGCGTCGGCAGGATGCCAAATCCTATCAGGCGATGATGGAGACAATCGAGGCGATCGAAACTCAGCGCGGCATCGCCGAGGGTCTGGCTTCGATGGAGTGGGGCCAGGGGGAGCCGGCGGAAACGGTCTTTGCGCGGCTGCGCAAGAAGCACGGGCTTAAATCCAAACGATGCAGTTCCGGGTCTTGATCGAAACGCGGGCGGTACGCGACCTTGACGAAGCGGCGAGCTGGATCGCGGCACAATCGCCCGAGGCGGCGGCGCGGTGGTTCGATGCCATCGCGGCCGAGATTTTCTCGTTGGCGCATTTCACGGATGGAACGCTATCCGCGGGCGCGGTAGGACGGGCAATTTTCTTTTGAATTGAGTCAACTCGTTTACGGTCGGAAGCACGGCCGATACCGCGTTATCTTCACCGTTCGGAAGGATGCCGTGCATGTGCTCCACATTCGGCACGGCGCGAAGCCGGCAATGATCAAGGACGAGATCGAGGGTCTGCTGCCGCCGGAAGCGTGAAGCCTCCCGCTCCCTTCTACAGAGGAAGTGCAATGACGAACTCGGTCCAATCCAAGCTGCTGGATGGAGCAAGAACAATTTCACCGCCATGCCCGCGAGCAATCTCGCGGCACAGGCTGAGGCCCAAACCATGGCCGCGCTCGGTTCGGGCCGTCGCCGAGCCGGTACGGGAAAACCGTTCGAAGAGAGTCGCAACCTGCGCCGGTGAAATGCCGGCGCCTGAGTTGCCAATCGCCAGAACCGCCTTCGGCCCTTCTCTGCGCAGGGAACACACAATCGTTCCCCCCTCCCGGTTGAACTTCACCGCGTTGTCGAACAGGTTGAGAAGAAACCGGCGCAGGTGCGCTGCATCGCCCTTCAATCGAATCGCCGGCTCAATGGACTCCTGAATCTTGAGCGCCTTGTCCGCACCGAGGAGAGCGGCGTCGTCGCAGGCATCCCGCACCAACTCGCTAAAGTCCAAGGAGTCCATTTTGAGGAACGCGTTTCCGCTGTCGAACTGCGCAAGCACGAGCAGGCTTTCCGTCACTCGGTCTAGGCGGGCGACTTCCTCCAGCAAGCTGACCAAGCGCTTTTCCTGGGAGGGGTTTAGCCCGCCTTCCCGCAGTGCAGCCTCGACCTCGCCCCGAAGAATCGTGAGCGGCGTGCGCAGCTCGTGCGATGCGTCGGCCGCGAATCGGCGGGCTTGATGGAAACTTCGCGCCAGCCGCTCGAACGCCGAGTTGAGCACCATGGCAAGGCGGGCCAGGTCGTCGCCCGCTTTGGGCACCGGCAGCCGCAGCCCCAAATGCTCGGGAGTGATCGCACTCGCGGCGTCCGCAAGCTCGCCGACCGGCCGCAAGGCGCGGCGTGCCAGCCACCAGGAGGCCGCAGCGACCAAGATCACGGCGAACGGCAATAGGATCAGATAGGCACCGAACAGCTGATCGACGAAGTCCGGCTTCGCATCGAGGCTATGGGCCATTATCACGGTGACATTGCCGACGGTGACCGGCAGGGTGCGCCACAGCGTCCAGTTCACCCAGTGCGTATGCCAGAATTCCACGCCGCCCTCCAGGCGCAGCAATGCCGGAGGGAATCGGTCGGTTTGGCCGACCACCCCGCCTTGGGCATCGATCACGGCCAATTGGAGCCAGGGACGAGTGGCGCCGGCCACGCCAAGAGCCGCGCGGGTGGGATCGACAACGGCCGCTTGAGCACGGAGCAGCCGCCCATCCCTGGCCAATTCGGCGTCCGCCGCGCGGACCTGTTCGACGAGCAGCGTGATGACCGTCCCCAGACTGAATACGATCAGGACGGAGCCGACGCTCACCGCGGACCAAACGGCGATCCTTCGGCGGAGAGGCCGGGCCTTCATGAAGCAACCTTCAGGGTGTAGCCGACGCCGCGCACGCTGTGCAGCAGCTTGACCGGGTGCCCGTCATCAATTTTGCGCCGAAGGCGCTGGACGGCGACGTCCACAATGTTGGTTCCCGGGTCGAATTGGTAGTGCCACACTTGGGCGCAAATCTGAGTGCGCGTCAGGACGCGGCCGGGGGATTGCAGAAACAGCTCCAAGAGCGCGAACTCTCGGGTGGTAAGCTCGATGGTCCGGTCCGACCGTACCGCTTGGCGGGTGTGCAGATTGAGCGTTAAGTCGGCGCAGGCGAGAAGACTCAAGCCTTCGCCGGAGCTGCGCCGGCGGACCGACCGGAGCCGGGCGACCAATTCCTCGACCGAGAAGGGCTTGGGGAGATAGTCGTCAGCGCCAAGGTTGAGCCCCTCGATTCGTTCCGCCACATCGCTGCGCGCGGTCAACAGAATGATCGGCACACGGTTTCCCGATTCGCGCAGGCGGCGGAGGATGCTCAGCCCGTCCCTGCCCGGGAGCATGATGTCCAAGACCAAGGCATCGTATGGCTTGGCGCTGGCCAGCGCCAGGCCTTGGTCGCCATCGTGGCAGGCCTCGGCGCCGAATCCCTGCTCGGCCAGCCCCGCGCACACCAACGAGGCGACCTTTTTTTCATCCTCGATTATAAGCACGTTCATCGGGATGGGCCCAATTTGGATTCCGTCAGTCCCGGAGACGAGCCTAACCGTATTTACATCACGAACGGCAATGGTCCTGGATGACAGTATTGTCATTTTGGCCCTTTGCGATTGTCCCACCCGGCCGGCCGAGGTCCAGGTGTCTCGCCGTGAATATCCCCGGTATCCGCGTTTTTTCGATCCTGGCTGCGTTGGCGTGCACCGGCCGGGCCGATCCGAGTTTCATGCAGGCGGAAATCCAGGAGGTCGCGCCCAAAATTGAAGCCTATGCCCAGGTAGAGCCGATCGCCGTGCTGCCCATTCGGGCCGCAGAAGCCGGCTTGCTGCGGCACCTGGCGATCCTGCCGGGCGCCCGCGTGCGGAAAGCCCAGAAGCTGGCCGACATCGCCGGTCCCGAGGCCGCATCGCTGCTGGCGGACGCGGATGCGGCCGTTCGCGACGCCCAAAGTCGGCTCGACGCGGCACAGAAGACACTGGCCATCCAGCGAGAGGAGGCGGAATCCCACCTCAGCGTACGTCAGGCGGTGTTCCAAGCCAAAGCCGAGGCGGTCCAGGCCCAAATCCAGCTCGCTGCGGCACAAGAGCGACTGCGGGCCCTGCACACCCTGCTCGTGATTGAATCGCCAATGGACGGCACGGTTTTGGAATTAAATGCGGCCGACGGCGAGCGGATTGCCGCAGGCGAAACCGTGCTTGCGCTGGAGCCGGCAGGCAAGCTGTGGCTCAAGGCGGCCTATTATGGAGCGGACGCGGCATCGGTCCGGATCGGTATGGCGGGCCAGTTTCAGCCTGCCGATGGCGGCACGGCAGTTC
>JBOHXF010000058.1:0-6725 GCA_050737455.1 Opitutaceae bacterium
GGCCTGCAGATGGATGGCGCGGACGACCAGCTTCTTGCCGACGTAGCGGATGGGCAGGACAGCGAGCGGGATGGTCAATAGGCAGACGAGCACGAGAACGAGCCCCTGCTCCTGGAACGCGAGCAGCACGACCGCGAGGATGGTGCAGACCAGCTGGGCCGGCTGCTTGATGAGGTCGTTCGAGACCAGGGTGAGGGTGTTCTGGAGCTGGTTGGTGTCGTTAAGGCCCCGTGCGATGAGTTCGCCGGTGGACAGCCGCTGGAAGAACGCCAGGGGGAGGGCCTGGAGCTTTCGGAAGTAATCGAGCCGGATCTGCTCCAGGATGCGCACTCCGGCGTATTGGATCAGGTAAGTGTTCAGGTAGCCGGCGACCCCGCGGATGAGAAAGATCGCCGGAACCCAAAGGGCGATCGCCCAGATCTCCCACGGGGGAAGGCGCCGGCGCGGGGCCGGCCGCGGCGCCGTGGCCGGAATCGCCGGGGCGGCCGCCGGAGGCTGCGAAGCGGGGGCGGGCGGAAGCCAGCGGTCGAACAGCCGGTCCAGGTCGAAGTACCGCTTGAGGCCCCTGGGCTTTTCGGCTTCGACGCGCTCCGCGCTCACCGGCGGATCGGGAAGGAGAACCCGGGGAACGACATACTTGATCATCAGCGGCAGGCCCAGGCCGCCGGCCGCTCCGTAAAGGATTCCGCAGAGGATGCCCGCCGCCAGGGCGAGATAGACCTTCCTCAGGTATTTCTTGAAGTAGGGGAGGAACGGCCGCATCGGACGGTGGATTCAGTCCCTGCCCGAGCGCACGTCGAGCGCGTCCCGCAGGCCGTCGCCGAGGAAGTTGAGGGAAAACAGGGCCAGCGAGAAGACGGCGCCTGGAAAGACGAGCAGCCACCAGTACTCCTCCATGGTGTCGGCCCCCTCCTTGATGAGGCTGCCGAGCGAACTCATGGGCGGCTGGACGCCGAGTCCGAGGAAACTGAGAAATGCCTCCAGCAGCATGACGGAGGGGACGGTGAGGGTGGCGTAGACGATGACGGGTCCGAGCACGTTCGGGATGATGTGGCGGAAGATGATCCGGCGCTTTCCGTAACCGAGCACCTGGGCGGCCTCGATGAATTCCCGGCGACGGATGGACTGGACCTGGCCGCGCACGATCCGCGCCATGGTGAGCCATTCGACCGCGCCGATCGCGAGGAAGAGCAGGATGATGTTCTGGCCGAAAAAGACCATGAGGAGGATGACGAAGATCGTGAAGGGAAGGGCGTAGACGATATCGACGATCCGCATCATCGCCATATCGATCTTCCCGCCCAGGAAGCCCGCCGTCGCTCCATACGTGACGCCGATCGCGAGGGCGACGAAGGTCGCCACGAGGCCCACGAGGAGCGAAAGGCGGGCGCCGTCCAGCAGGCGCGCCGACAGGTCGCGGCCGAGTGTGTCCGAACCGAGCCAGAGGCGGCCGGGCCGGTAGGTCTGGCCTGCGAAGCGAACCGGTTCGCCGTGGGCAAGCCGGGCCAGCGCCTCGCGGCCCGCCGCCCCGCGCGGGAAGCCCGGCAGGCTTTGGATCTGGTTCGGCGGAAAGTTCTCGACCGGGAAACGCCGGCCGGGGACGTACATCCGGACCACGCGGGTCCCGGGGGGGGTCGCGCCAAGCTCCAGCCCCTGCGCTTCGTAGGAGAGCCCCAGGATGCCGGGCAGCGCCGTGGCGAACGCGAGGCCGATCAGATAGACGGCGCCCGCCACGGCCAGCCGGTTCCGGCGGAGCCGGTGCCAGGCGTCCCACCAGAGCGAGCGGCCCGCTTCGGCCGGTTCCGCCGAGGAAAGGAGCGAAGGGGCGGCGGCCTTCACTCGAACCTTAGCTTCGGGTCGAGCGCCACCTGAACGACGTCGACCGCCAGGTTGAGCAGGATGACGAGCCCGGCGTACAGGATCACCGTGCCGAGGATCAAGGTGTAGTCGCGGTTGAACGCCGCGTTCACGAATTCCCGGCCGAGGCCGGGAATCTGGAAAATCGTCTCGATGACGAAGGACCCGGTCAGGATGCCCGCGACGGCGGGCCCGAGAAACGACACCACCGGGGAGAGCCCGCCCCGCAGCGCATGCCGGAAGATCACCCGGAATTCGCCGGCGCCCTTGGCCCTCGCCGTCCGGATGAAATCCTGGCTCAGCACCTCGAGCATGCCTCCCCGCGTGAGACGCGCCACGTAAGCGGCGTAGAAGGCGCCCAGGGTCAGGCTGGGCAGCACCCGGTCGAGCGGGCTGTACCAGCCCGAAGCGTCGAACCACCCTAGCTGGATCGCGAAGAACAGGACGAGCAACGGCCCGAGCACAAAGTTCGGAATGCAGATGCCCACCATGGTCGTGGCGGAGCCCACGTAATCGAGCCAGGTGTTGCGGCGCACCGCGGCGAGCACGCCGAGCGGAAGCCCGACGACGAGCGCCACGAGGAGGGACCAGCCGCCCAGTTCGAGAGAAACGGGCAGCTTCTCGGCGATGATCTCGTTGACCGTGCGGTTGGGGTATTTGAACGACGGGCGGAAATCGATCCCGAAAGCGGCCTTGAGATTCAGGCCGTTCGCGAGCGCCCAGGGGCGGAAGCGCTTCGGCGTGAGGTCCCAGAGGTAATCGCGGTACTGCTTCCACAGCGGGTCGTCCAGGTGGTAGTAGGCGTCCAGATTGTGCTGCACCTCGGGGGTGACCGCCCTTTCCTGGGTGAACGGCCCCCCCGGCATGAACCTTTCCATGAAGAAAGTCCCCGTGATGATGATGAACATCACCGGAATGGCTTCGAGAATTCGGCGGGCGATGAACCGGAACATGGCGGGAGCTAGGGCCGGGGCGGGCTCCGGTCGATCCAAAGGCCGAGGTAGCACCGGGTCCACAGCTCGTTTTCCATCCAGCCGTGGACATACGGCTTCATGAGCCAGTTATGCTCGTTGAAATAGAGCGGGCTGACGGCGGCGAAGTTCATGAGCCGCTCCTCGGCCGCGGCGAGCAGCTCGTTGCGACGCCCGCGGTCCGGGGCAAGGCCCGCCGCCCGGACCATGCCGTCGTAGAGGTAATCGTCCCAATGCGAGAAATTGTCGGGCGAGTCCGACACGAACTGGCGAAGCACGGCGAGGGGATCGGCGACGGAAGGGATGAGGGTGATGAACCCGATGTCGTAGGCGCCTGCCTGGAGGGCCGCGACGTGGGAGCGCGCGTCCCGATTGATCACCCCCACGTTCACGCCGAGCGTTCGCTGCCACATCGCTTGAATGACTTCCAGGATCGGATTGCCGGACCAGCCGGACAATTCCAGCCGGGGGACGCCGATCCCATCGGGATAGCCGGCGGAGGCCAGGAGCTCCCGCGCTTCGAGCTCCGACTCTCCTCCCCGGGATTCCCGCTCGCCGAGGCCGACGCGGGTTGCCGTATCGCCCGCGGGCCGGAGAGCCGCGGGCATCAGCCGGAACGCGGGCTGCTGGCCTTCGAGCAGCACGTCCTGGACAAGACGCGGACGGTCGATCGCGAGGGCGAGGGCCTCGCGAACCCGAGGATCGTCGAGCGGCCGCCGCCGGGTGTTGAAGGCCAGATACCGGGTTTCCGCCAGGGCGGACCGGTGCAGCTCGTTCGGACGGTCCTGCTCGTACGTCCCGATCCGCGCCGCCGGCACGGCCATCGTGACGTCCACCTCGCCGGCCCGGTAGGCGCGGTCCTCCGTGTCGCCATCGTCGAAGCGGATGAATTGGATCTGGTCGAGGCGGATCTTCGCCGCTCCGTGGTACAGGGGATTCCGGTCCACGACGATGCGCTGGTTTGGGCTCCATTCCGCCAGGGTGTACGGGCCGTTGCCGACATACCGTCCGGGGCGGGTCCATCCCCGGCCGTAGCGGCGGACCACCCGGGGATCCTCCGGGATCCATGCGCCGCTCGCGGCATAGTTGAGGAACAGCGGATTGGGCGCGTCAAGCCGGACGACGAACGTCGAGGCATTAGGCGCGGCGAAGCCCACCTTCGTGAAATCCTTGAGCGTTCCCTCCACGAAGGCGCGGGCGTTATGGACGGGGTAAAAGAGTTCGGGATGCGGCGCCGCGGTCGCGGGCGCCAGCGCCCGGCGGAACGAATCCAGGAAATCGCCGGCCACCACCGGATCGCCGTTCGACCAGCGCGCCCCGGAACGGAGATGGAAGGTCCAGGTCAGGCCGTCGGCCGACGTCGTCCATCGGTCCGCGGCGCCGGGCTCCGGCGGGCGGCCGGGCATGGCCGGCAGGACGAGGCCTTCGCTGAGAGCGCGGATGACGAAGAACGCGTCGGGAAGGGAAGCGATGGCCGGGTCGAGATCGGCCGGCTCGTTTCGCTGGCTGATGCGAAGGACGCGGGAGGGAGAGATGAGGGACGATGGACCGGCCGAGGGGGCCTGGGGGCGGCAGCCCGAGAGGAGGACGACCGCCGCGCCGACCAGAAAACCGGACCGCCCGAGGAGTTTGACGCTCGAAAATGACAATCTGAAGCGGACTGAAACAGCGAGGTTCCGGCTGCGCAACTGCGGAACGGGCGGCGGTTCTTTTCAAGCTCGTTTCCCGTTTGCAGGTGAGACCGGGCCCCGGCTCGGGATCACCCCGGCGAATTCGATTCGCATGGGCGACTCCGATGGGCCGGTATGCCTGAAGAGCCGGTATTTCTACGCGAAATAAGGCTGGCGGAGGAGGAGGGATTCGAAACCCCGGTGAGCATGCGCCCAAAGTCCTCGGGCTGTCGCGTTCCGCGGATGGCGCCAAGGCTCTCGCCACCGCTGGAGCCGAAGTGCGGCGGGGAACGTTGGAGGAAATCGAAGTCCTAAGGGCCGCCGCCGCTTCGGATGCGGTCATTCACTGCGGGTTCAATCATGACTTCTCGAACCCCGCGGTGAATTGCCGAGCGCATCGGCCGGGGACTGAACGTGCCGGCGAAACCGATCACCGCAGAAGAGGCTCCCGCCCATTTCGGCTGGTGGGGTGCATTCGCGGGCGCCGACGGTCAAGCCTCCAGCGCGATCACGCGGCGGAAGCTGCGTTGGACTCCGATCGGCCCCGAACTACTCGCCGATTTGGATCAGATGGATTACTCCCAAGTTGCATAGGGCGCGAACGGCAATTAGATGTTCCAAAGAACGGAGGAGCGGTACGATGCAAGAAAGACCCGTCGCCCTGGTCACCGGGGCCAATCAAGGAATCGGCCTTCAGATCGCGAAGGATCTTGTGGCGCACGGCTTCACGGTGCTTGTCGGGTCGCGCGATCCCAAGCGCGGCGAAGCCGCGGCCAAGGAAGTAGGTCCGGACGCCCGCGCGCTTCAGCTCGACGTCACCGATCACGCGTCGATAGCCTCCGCGGCGGAGCGCATTCGCAACGAGTTGGGCCGTCTCGACGTGCTCATCAACAACGCGGCCATTTCGAATACCAGAATGCGCCCTGATATGTCCTTCGAGGAGTACTCCAAGTCCACGCGCCCGAGCATTGTGTCCCTCGATGAAGTGCGCGCGGTATGGGAGACCAACGTGTTCGGCGTCCTCGCCGTTTACCAGGCGATGCTGCCTCTCCTGCGCGAGGCTCCGGCAGCCCGAATCGTCAACGTGTCGAGCGGCCTTGGCTCGCTGACTCGGAACGCGGACCCGGCCTACCCCAATCGCTCGATCTACGGCCCCGTCTACCCCGCGTCCAAGACGGCTCTCAACGCCATGACCCTCGCCATGGCGATCGAGCTGGAGCCGACGGGGATCAAGGTCAACGCCGCCTCTCCGGGCTTCACCAAGACTAATCTCAACAATTACAAGGGCACGCAGACTGTCGAGGAGGGCGCCCGCGAGCCGGTGCGCCTCGCGCTGCTCGGCCCCGACGGCCCGACCGGCACGTTCTCGGACGCAAACCTCGGAACGCTCCCATGGTGACCACATCACTCGGTGCCACCGGCCCCCGCGTGTTCCCCGTCGCCCTCGGCTGCATGGGCATGTCGGGCGTTTACGGCGCGACCAGCGACGATGCCAGCGCCGCGCTGATTGGCAACGCGATCGATCGCGGCATCACGATGATCGACACGGGCGACTTCTACGCGCACGGCCACAACGAGCTGCTCGTGGGCCGAGCCATCGCGGGCCGGCGGGACAAGGTCCAGCTGTCTGTAAAGTTCGGCATGATGCGCTCGCCCGACGGCGGCATCGGGGGTGCTGATTGCCGGCCGGCCGCGGTGAAGAACTTCGCGGGATACAGTCTGCGGAGGCTCGGCGTCGAGGTCATCGATGTCTACCGGCCGGCGAGGCTCGATCCGCAGGTCCCCATCGAGGACACGATCGGGGCGATTGCGGAGCTGGTGAAGGCTGGCTACGTGCGCCACATCGGGCTGTCCGAGGTCGGCGTCGAAACGATCCGACGCGCCGCGAAGGTGCACCCGATCGTCGACCTTCAGATCGAGTATTCGCTGGTCACCCGCAAGCCGGAGGACAGGATCTTTCCCGTGCTCTCCGAGCTCGGCGTCGGCGCGACGCTGTACGGCGTGATGTCGCGTGGGCTGCTGACGGGCAGCAAGCTGACGGCCGGCGACATGCGCGGTCGCATGCCGCGATTCACGGCGGGGAATCGGGCGACCAACGACCGCGTTGTTGCGAGCATCGGCGCGTTTGCCGCCGACCACCACCGCACGCCGGGCGAGCTGCTGATCGCCTGGGCGCTCGCGAAGCAGCCTGCCTTCGCGCCGGTGATCGGCGCGCGCACCCCGGCGC
>JBOHXF010000059.1:0-7610 GCA_050737455.1 Opitutaceae bacterium
CTTAGCCTGGTAGAGCGCTACGTTCGGGACGTGAACACAATGCTTGGCGCTGCAAAGCCTTGCATGAGCGGTTCACGATTTTGACTGGGAAAATGTGAATTATTTGGCGATTTTAGCGCCCTTTTGCGCCCGTCCAACACGGACATTCCAGATTTCATTTGCAACGGTCCGTTTAGCGGTCTTGTTTTCGGTCATTATGCAGTCTCTTACTGTTACGGAAGCCAAACCGAAGCTCGGCCATTTGATCGATCTTGCCCTGAAGGCCACGCCCGTCTTCATCCGGCGCGGTAATCGCGTTGTGCAGCTCGTACCTGCTGTCGTGCCGGAGCCGATTCCGTCGTGGCCGGAGGGCGCGCTGGTGCGCAGTGCCGAGCAGATTGCTTTCCTGCAATCAGGCGAAGACGAACCTGAGCCGTTTCATCGATGAACATCGAGTTGCGCCAATGGGACGTCGTCAAGGTCCGCATCAATCCGGAAGACCGTGACGAACACCCCGCGATCATTCTTTCTCCGAATGAAGTGACGAAAGGACGATGGCCCAAAGTGAATGTCATCTATGGGAGCACGAAGCGGCCGGGAGACACGGTCCAACCTGGACAGATTCTTCTCGATGATGCGGACGGCTGCGAGCACTTGACCGTGTTCGACTGCGTTTTCTTCCCCGTCGTCAAAAAGTCCGTCGTTACGGCAAAGCTGGGCGCAGTCACCCCACACCGACGTCGTCAGCTCCATCAAACCATCGCTGGAGCGTTGCGCCTTTTCCAATAGATGCGGCGAAGAACGGCTTGGGCGACCGGTATGTGAGGTTCATCTATGCATTGTTGATCGATAAGATCGGTTCACAAAATGATTCCCGCTTTTCGCTCAGAGAAGCAATTCCTGCGGGATTTCCTCTTTTGCGCGCGGACTTCTGGAAAAAGGACAGCTGAATTTCCGGCGGTTCTTCGGTTCAGTTTGAATTCCGTAAATCGCAATCGCCATCTCTTCCCGTGGAACCCTGACCCTGCCCATCGAGCTTCGGCGCAAGCTAGGGTTGGATAAGAGCCACGCCATCCTCCGCGCCGAGGAGAAATCAGACGGCATTTCCCTCCATCCTGCCGTCACAGTGCCGATTCGGGACATTCCGCGGCCTCCATCAAAAAGTGGGTTAAGGACGACGAGGACGACGCTGCCAGTGTGAAGTCCGTCAAGAGGTGATCGTTTTTCTCGACACCTCGACGCTATTGGCGGCCTGCTGGTCCACCAAAGGCCTGTCCTACGCCCAGTTCGAATGCGGGCCAAAGACGGCTGGCGCCTGACCATGGCCGACTATTGCGTTGCCGAAGTCGAAAAGAACGCGAGCAAGTACCCAGATGGCCCGAGTCGTTGGCGGCGGGTGATCCGTCCGCACCTTGATGTTGTCGGTTCGATCGATGTCATTGACCGCCCCATCGTCTTCGAGGCGACCAAAGACAGGCCCGTGCTGCTGTCCGCCGTCGGCGTCAGTGCCGACTATCTTGTCACTTCGGACAAAGCGGACTTCGGCCATATCCCCGGCACAGTCGTGTATGGCGTCAAGATCCGCACCCCGAAGATGTTTCTATTGGAAAATGGGACTTGTTGAATGAAATTCATCGGTCATCTCAAGAGGCCCGCATTCGTCAGGTAAGAGTTGACCGCAGCGAACAGCGAAGCGCCAGGAGCATGCCTCTGAAGCAGACGGTAAGCGGCCTCGGCATCGCGCAGGATTTCGTCGGTCGGAAACGGCCGTCGTCGAGGTCAGCCGTTCCCTCTGGGTCGAATCTGCTTGATTGGCTCGTCAGGAGGTGATCGTCTTTCTCGACACCTCGACGCCGCTGGCGGCATGTTGGTCCGTCAAAGGATTGTCCTTAGCCCTGGCCGAATCCCTAGTGTCGCCTTTAGTTCGCCTTGCTTGAAGTCGGTTCGTGCATCAGTTTATGCGTCATCGCAATCCTGCAGCTTATCAACGTATGACCGCCACAGAAGTCATCGGCCAAATCAAGGCGCTCCCGCCCGAGGAGCGTGCCAAGGTTGTCGGTTTCGTCCACGAGTTGGAGGCGGCCCGGCATGAACGCACGATGGATCCCAAGACATTCGAGCAATCGGCCAAGCAAGTCTTTGACCGGCACGCAGGGCTGATGCGCAAGCTTAGTCAATGACCGGGGAGCCAGCGTTCCTCGACATCCCGCAGGTGGAGAATCTTCACCGCATCTCGTTGGAGAGACACGGCGGGCAGGACGGAGTGCGCGATCGGGCAGCGTTCGAGAGCGCGGTGATGCAACCACGCAACGCGTGGTATTACGGCCAGGGGGATCTCTTTGACGTGGCGGCAGCGTACGCTTTTCACCTCGCCGAGGCACAAGCTTTTCTGGATGGAAACAAACGCACCGGCATGAGCGCGGCGCTTGTTTTTCTGGAGGGTAACAAAGTGCCCGTGCCAGAGGCCACCAATGAGCTTTATGACGCGATGATCGCGATTGCAGCGCGGCGCATCGGGAAGCCCGAACTTGCGGCCGTGCTGCGCCGCCTCTGCCTCACATCAAAATAGAATCCCACTGGGCACAATTCTTGCGGGACATCGGTCTGCTTCTCTCATGGCAATGAATACAATTTGCCCCTGGATGGCGACGTTCGGCTCGCAGGAATGGTTGGAATAGACCATGTCTCCGGCTATTTCGTGGGTGTTGCTGGGCGCCATAAACAAGTCGTCGGCTATCTGAATTTCCGCGGGACTGAGAGTTGCCCGAACCGTTCGCCATTCGGGCCCGGTAAAAATGTATCCTCCCTTCATGGCAATAATCTCCCGAGGCGCGATGTTGGCCGTTGCGAACAATCCCTTGCCGTGAATCGGGCTGGCACGCACTTCCGTCTTGGGCGACCGGTAGGTGAGGTTCATCTAGGCATTGTTGATCGATGAAGATCGGTTCACAAAGTGATTCACACTTTTCGCTCGGAGAAGCAATTCCTGCGGCATTTCGCCCCGCGCACTTGTCCTTCCTTTTCTGCTTGCGACCCCTGCTTTCCGCGGTGACCCTCGCCCCTCGCGCAGAATGTCGGGGCGTAGCTTAGCCTGGTAGAGCGCTACGTTCGGGACGTAGAGGTCGTGAGTTCGAATCTCACCGCCCCGACCATTTTCAGGGCTCTCCTCCGCGAAGTGGGGATGGGGAGTGTGAAGGAGGGTTGAGGTTGCTGGGAGAGAAAGGCGAGGAGAACTCGCCGGTTAATGACGGGAGTCCGGCGACCGCTGCGGCGAGTGGCAGACGCGATGTATCCGTGTAAGTCTTCATCGCCCTTGTAGCCGCCCGGACAGCGGTGGTCATTCGTACTGCCGTACTTCGGCCGACGATGAAGGCAAGCCGCTCGTGACGCGGGAATTGCCGATTGCGGAGACTGCCGGCCGCCGGATAGGTTGACTGAATGAAACGCGCCGGTTCCCGCAATGTGCTCGGAGGGCCGCTGAAGCCATGCTCGGTTTCACCCATGACGGGATATTTCCGGAACGGAAGCTGCGAGACGTGCGCGGCGGATGCCGGGTGCCACACGGTTTGCGTCGAGGTGACCGAGGAGTTCCTGAAGTTCAGTGCCGCGGCGGGGAATGATTTGTCCAGTCCGAGGCCGGAGCTCGATTTTCCCGGGCTGCAGCCGGGGGACCGGTGGTGCGTCTGCGCCCTGCGATGGCTGGAAGCGGTTCAGGCGGGGGCCGCTGCTCCGGTCTCGTTGGCATCGACGCACGCCCGTACATTGGGGGTGGTGCCGCTCGACGTGCTGGAGGCGCACGCGACGGCCTGAGGAGCGTTCAGGGTCGCCCGGGCGTCAGCGACGGAGATTCGGCTGGAGGCCGTTTAGGGCTTACCGGCGCCGTTGCCGGAAGAAGCAGCCGATTTGGCCGACCTCGCCGGGGGACAATCCCCGGGCGCGGGGACCTGGCAGAATGAATCTGTCCTGGGGCCGCCTCGGCTGTAGGATAGAAGGCCGTAACATCACGCGCCGAACGGGATTGTGTTGGAAACGATGGCCAGCTAGAAACCCCCGCGCCATGGCTCGCAAGCCTCGCCTGGAGTTCGTAGGGGCGCTTTACCATGTCTTCAACCGGGGGCATGCGCGCTCGGAACTGTTTGCGAGCCCTCAAGCCGCCGGCGCGTTCGTCGATTGCCTGTTCCAGGCTTGCCAGCGGATGCAGTGGCGGCTGCACGCATTCGGCCTTCTGCCCGACCAGTACCATCTCGCGATCGAAACGCCCCGAGGGAATCTTGTCTCCGGGGTGCATTGGCTGCAAAGCGTCTTCGGCAACCGGTTCAACCGTGCCCGCGGCGAGTCGGCGCGGGCGTTCCGGGGACGGTACCAGGCGGTTCTTGTCGAACCGGGCCCGCGGTGGACGGAGGTCGTCGATTGCATCCATCTGGGCGCGGTGCAGGCCGGTTTGGTCGATCTGCCCCATTTGGCCGGATTCCGCTGGTCGAGCTTCCGCTCATACGTCCGGGGCGCGCGGGAGCGGCCCCCCTTCTTCTCCTGCGACGCCTGGCTGCGGCCCATGGGACTGGAGGACGACCCGAACGGCTGGAAAAGGTATGGCGAACATCTCGAGGCCCTGCGCGTGGACGAGGCGCGGCTGCGCGAGCTCTCCGCAGCAGCCACCCGCGGTTGGGCCTACGGAAGCCCTGAATTCCGCCGCGGGCTTGCCGAGCGCATGCAGGGGCGCCGGTTTGGCTCGGACGGAGAGCTGGCGGAGGAGAACCGGCGCGACTGGCATCGCCGCCTTGGCCATGGCCTCAGGAGCCTGCAGCGCGAGCTCGCGGAGGCGGCCTCCGCCCCAAAATCGGCCCCTTGGAAGATCGCGCTGGCCGCCTGGCTCAAGGCCCACACGAGCGTGCTCAACCGCTGGCTCAGCGAGCAGCTTCACATGGGACCGCCCGACGCGGTCAGCCGGTATGTCGGCGAGCTGCATTCGGGCAAGCGACCCGCCGCGGCCGAAGCGTTCCTTCGGCTTCCGCCGGCGGGTCCGCTTGGCACCGGAACGCCGGCGCCGGGCGCAATCGCGGGCGAGGACGGGCCCGGCGCGGGCCGGCCGAATCCGCGCGAGGCGGCCCAGAGGGAGAGTCCGGGTGAAACCCCCGGCTCAGCCCCCCAATAGGCGGCGCAGCGTCTCGTCCACGGCCTTGGGATTCGCGCGGCCCTTGGCCGCCCGCATGACCGGCCCTTTGAAGGCGTTGATCGCGCTTTCCTTTCCCGCCTTGAATTCCGCCGCGGCCTTGGGGTCGCCGGCGATCGCCTCTCGGCACCAGGCTTCGAGCTCCGACGAATCGGTTCCGGCCTTGAAGCCCTTTTGGGCGACAATCCGCTCCGGGGCCTCGCCGGTTGCGAACATCGCGGCGAACACCTCGCGGGCCGCCTGCGTGCCGATCTCACCCGCATCGACGAGCTTGACCAGCCCCGCGATGTGAGCCGGGCGGAGCTTGGAGTCGCCCAGCGTCCGGCGGGCCTGGCCCAGTTCGCGCAGCAGGTCGTTCGCGATCCAATTGCCGGCGGCCTGCGGCTTGCCCGAGGCGCGGGCCGCCTCCTCGAAATAGTCGCTCAGCTCGCGATCGGGCACGAGCACCGAGGTGAGGGTGTACGGGAGGCCGTAGTCGGCCATGAACCGGCGCTGCTTGTCGAAGGGCAGTTCCGGAATGGCCGCGCGGAGGCGCTCCTTCCAGACCGTGTCAACCTTCACGGGCATCAGATCGGGATCCGGGAAATAGCGGTAGTCGTGGGCCTGCTCTTTCGTGCGGAGGGACTGCGAGGTCCCGCTCTGGCCGTCGTAATCGCGCGTCTCCTGGGCGACCCGGCCGCCGCTTTCGACGAGCGCGATCTGCCGGCGGATTTCGTGGGCGACGCCATTGCGGACGTACGAGATGGAATTGAGGTTCTTGAGCTCGACCTTGGTGCCCAACTCGGACGATCCGGCGGGCCGGATCGACACATTCGCGTCGCAACGAAGCTGCCCCTTCTCCATGTCGCAGTCGGAGATCCCGCCATAGATCATGAGCGTCTTGAGCGCGGTGAGATAGGCGAACGCTTCGTTCTCCCCGTGCAGGGCGGGTTCCGAGACGATTTCGAGGAGGGGGGTCCCGGCCCGATTGAAGTCGATCAGCGACTCGCGTCCGGCGTGGGTGAGCTTGCCCACGTCCTCCTCCAGATGGATCCGGGTGAGGGGAACCCGGCGGTGCTCGCCCATCGTGTTGCGGGCGGGACCAGGCAGCTCGATCTCGACCGCCCCCCCCCGGCAGAGCGGTTCGTCGTACTGCGAGATCTGGTAGTTCTTGGGCGAATCCGGATAGAAATAGTTTTTCCTGTCCCATTTGCAGACCGGGGCGATCTCGCAGCCGAGCAGGAGTCCGGCGCGCACGGCCTGCTCGACCGCGAGGCGATTCATGACCGGTAGGGCCCCGGGCAGGGCCAGGACGACCGGATCCACAAGGGTATTGGGCGGCTCGCCGTAGCCGGCGGGAGCTCGGCTGAACATCTTGGAGCGGGTCTTCACCTGGACGTGAACTTCCAGGCCGATGACGGCTTCGTGATTCATGATGCGGCGTGGAGGGGCGCTTCCGGCGGGCGGCGCAGGTTCCAATCGTGGGCCCGTTCGTACGCCCGCGCGATCGCCAGCAGCTCGGCCTCCTCGAAGGGCCGGCCGATGAGCTGCAGGCCGATCGGCAGCCCCGCGCGGCTGAAGCCGCAGGGCAGGCTGACGCCGGGCAGGCCGGCCAGGTTGGCCCCGATCGTGTAAATGTCGTTCAGGTACATCGCCAGAGGGTCCGATTTCGCGCCGAAACGGAACGCGGGGGCGGGCGCCGTGGGCGTGAGGATGGCGTCCACCTCGCGGTAGGCGTTCAGAAAATCGTTTCGCAGGAGCGTCCGCACCTTCTGCGCCCGGCGGTAATAGGCCTCGGCGTAGCCGCTGCTGAGCACGTAGGTGCCCAGGATCACCCGACGCTTCACCTCGGGCCCGAAGCCCTCCGCGCGGGAGCGGAAGTAAAGGTCGAGCGAATCGGTCGCTTGCGCCGAGCGGCGCCCGTACCGGACGCCGTCGTAGCGGGCGAGATTGGACGAGCACTCCGCGGTGGCGATGATGTAATAGACGCCGACCGCGTAGCGGGTGTGCGGGAGAGAAACTTCGCGCACGTCGCAGCCGAGCTCCCGGTAATGGGCGATCGCGGCCTGGACGGCCGCTTCGACCTCGGGATCGAGCCCGTCTCCGAAATACTCCTTGGGCAGCCCGAGCCTCCATGGGCCGCGCCGCCGTTCGAGCTCCGCGCGGTAGTCGGGCACGTCGACCGGGCATGAGGTCGAGTCCAGGGGGTCGTGGCCCGCGATCGCTCCTAGCGCGAGCGCAGCATCCTCCACCGAACGTCCGAACGGCCCGATCTGGTCGAGCGATGAGGCGAAGGCGATCAGGCCGTACCGGGACACGAGTCCGTAGGTGGGCTTGAGCCCGACGACCCCGCAGAGGGCGGCGGGCTGGCGGATCGATCCGCCCGTGTCCGAACCGAGGGATACGATCGCCTCTCCCGCCGCGACCGAGGCCGCACTGCCTCCCGAAGATCCGCCGGGCACCCGCCCCAGGTCCCAGGGAT
>JBOHXF010000060.1:0-2070 GCA_050737455.1 Opitutaceae bacterium
GCGCGCCCCATGTTCTGCTGGATCACGTTCTCGAACGCCTGCGCGATCGACCCGCTCTTGGTGGGATCGCACAGCGCGACCTCCCCGAGGTACCGCGGGGAGGCGAGGTCGTCCCATTGCCGCGGCGGGCCGGAGACTCCCAGCCGGCGCAGCGCGTCCCGGTTGTAGACGATGCCGTACGAGCTCACCACGGCTCCATACCAGCGGTCGCGGGGGTCCCAAAACTCCTCGCCGGCGTAATGCTGCGGAATCACCGCGTCCGTGAACCAATCGGGATGGCGGGCGCGCACGTCCGAGGGCCAGAGCCGGCCGGCGTCCGCCTGCTGGTTGAAGTCGAACGCGCCGCCGCCGAAGAAAACGTCGATCCCGCAGCCCACGTCCGAATGCAGGAACGCCTCTCGCGCCTCCCTCTCGAGCGCGGGTGCGCCCGCGGGGAGGTTCGGGCTCTGAAATCCGGTGAGGACCGACATGCTCCACGGCCGGCCCAGCCCGCTCGTCCACCAGTCCCGGAAGGCCGCGACGTACTGGCCCTCCAGATACCGCCCGATCTCGCTCGTCCCCCCGAGCACCCGCCAGTCGATCGCCACGGTCCGGCCCGTCCGGGCGCGGTACCAGCGCTCGAAGCCCAGCGCGAACTCGTGACGTATGGCCTCGTTGTGGGGCGTGACGACGACCAGGGTATCCTGCGCGCTCTCCAGCGCGGCCTGCTTCGGACGGAGGAGGAACGGCAGAACGATGATGCCTGCCAGGGCCGCGATGACCGCGAGGCGTTTCACTCCGTCAGGATCACGACGTCCTCCGGGGCGGCCGTCGCGAACAGTTCGCCCCGGGCGGTCCCGTCGACGAAACGGGGATTCAGCTCGAAGATCTTCAAGGCGCTCCCGCCGGTCATGAATTCGTACTGGGCCAGTTCGCCGAGGTAGATCGATTCGCCGATGCGGCCGGCGACCGAATTCGGCCCGGCGCGCTCGTGGGCCAGCTTCCAGCACTCCGGGCGGATCGAGACCGAGACCTTGGCGCCGACCGGCGGGCGGGCGCGCGGGTCGCCCAGGACCCCTTCGAAGCGGCCGAGCGGGGTGTCCACGACCGCGCGCTCGCCCTCGCCCCCGGCCACCGTGCCGTCGATGAAATCGGTCTCGCCGATGAAATGAGCCACCGACCGGCGCACCGGGCGCCGGTAGATCTCCCGCGGCGAACCGGTTTGGAGCACCCGGCCGGACTCCAGGACCGCCATGCGGTCGGAAATCGACAGCGCCTCCTTCTGGTCGTGAGTGACGTAAACGGTGGTCAGCCTGAAGTCCTTGCAGACCCGCCGGATCTCGGCGCGCATCTCCAGGCGAAGTTTGGCGTCGAGATTAGACAGCGGCTCGTCCAGCAGGAGGCAGCTCGGCCGGATGACCAGGGCCCGCGCGAGCGCGATCCGCTGCTGCTGGCCGCCGGATAGTTGGGCCGGGCGCCTGTCGGCGAAGGATCCCATTCGCACCGATTCCAGCGTCTCGCCCACCCGCCGGCGGATTTCATCCTTCGGGAGCCTCCGCTCCTCGAGCCCGAAGGCGACGTTCTGGGCCACGGTCAGGTGCGGCCAAAGCGCATAGCTTTGGAACATCATCCCGGTGTTGCGCTTATGCGGGGCGAGCCGCGTCACTTCCCGGTCCCCGAACCAGATGTGCCCCTCCTCCGGCAGATAAAATCCGGCCAGCATGCGGAGCAGGGTCGTCTTGCCACAGCCGCTTGGCCCCAGCAGGAAGAACAGCTCGCCCGGCTCTATCCTGAGTTCGATGTCGCGAAGCGCGACGACCCCACCGAAGCGCTTGGTGACCTTCTGGATACGTATGGAGATCATGCCGGGGGACCCGCGGGCGCTCCGCCGAGGCAAGGTGGGGCGGCCGTTCAAGTCAAAACCATAAGCGCCTCGTCCGGGAAAATTGACCTCTTGCGGCGCGCCCCCGACGGGTCCAATCGTTGGGAGCCCGCAAGCCGCCGATGCCAACGAAAACAGCCCGCAAGAGACCCGCGCCCTGCCATCCCGATCTCGAGAGCGTCCTGTTCACCGAGCAGCAGATCCGCGGC
>JBOHXF010000061.1:0-1845 GCA_050737455.1 Opitutaceae bacterium
GGTTTGGAGCAGGCGGCCCACATCGAGGTACGCGATCCGAGCGCCCCCGGAGGTCTCGAGCTCCCAGGCGAATGGCCGGCGTGGCGCGAATCGCCGGTGGGTCGAGACGAAGCGCCCCTCGAAATACCGCTCGGCCGCGCTCCCCTCCGCCGCCCCGGCCGGAGCGGGGTGCCCCGGAGCGTTGTTGGGGGCGGGCTCCGCGGCGGCCGCCGGCGGCTGCGACACCGGCGCGGCAGCCAGATTGACATAACCGATCACCGGCTGGCCAAGCCGGACCTGCGTCCACCGGCCCTCGAGGCCGGTGATTTCGATCTTGTCGCCCTTGACGGCGATCGCGAGGACGCCGGAGCCGGCGTTCGGCTCCAGGTAAAGCGAGCTGCCGGGCCGCACTTCGAGAGCCTTGTTCAGGTCCTGGTCCCGGACGTAAGCCTTGAAGGGACCGGGCAGGGAAACCGCGATCCAGCCCCCGGGGGCCGCGGCTGCGGGCGTCGGCTCGGCGCCGGCCGGGAGGACGCCGATGACCGGCGCCGACGGATCGGGACGGGTCTGCACGGCGGCGGTGGATGCGAGCGGTGCGGCGCGAAGGGAAGCGGCGGCGAGCAGCGCGGCGGTGGCGACGACGCCGAAGAGCGCGAAGGCGGATTTCATGGGGAATCGGAGAGAACGGTATAGGCGGCCCGCGGAGTGGGCGGACAATGGAAGAGCCGGGACACTTCCTTCGTAGAAAGTTGTTTCCCGCCGCGCAATGGGATTCCCTGGAGGCGGATTGCCCCGATTTGGTACCGGCGGAGCCGGCGGACGTCGTAGCGGAGGGCCCCGAAGAGCTGGCGAATCTCCCGTTTGCGGCCATGCCGGAGATGGACATCGAGGTCCAGGGACGAGGCTCCCACTCCCGGATTGACGAGCGAGGCGCGTTCGACGCGGAGGCGCTCGCCGTCGACCACCACCCCCTTGATGAGGGTGCCGAGGCGCGAGGCGGGGAACGGCGTCTTTAACGTCACATGGTAGCGTTTGACGACCCCATGCGAAGGGTGCATGAGCCGATTGGCGAGTTCGCCGTCGGTGGTCAGGATCACGAGGCCCTCGCTTTCCTTGTCGAGGCGCCCGGCGCAAAAGAAGCGCAGGCGGGCGAGTTCGCGGGGCACCAGGCTGAACACGGTGTCGGGATTGTGCGGGTCGGCGTTCGTGCATGCGAGCCCACGCGGCTTGTTCACGGCGAGCGTGAGGAGCGGCTGCGGCGCCGATCGCACCGGCTTGCCGTCCACAACGACGCGATCGGTGCCGGGCACGACGTGCGCGCCCAGCGCCGCCGCTTCGCCGTTCACCCACACCCTGTGCTGCGCGACCAGCGCCTCGGCGGCGCGCCGCGAGCACACACCGGCCTCCGCGAGAAACTTCTGGACTCGGACGGCTTCGGCCATGCGGACGTACCTCTCGCAAAAACCCGGCCGGAAGCCGAGCTGATTCTCCCGCTATCGCTCCGCCGGCGCGGTCAATCCCACGCGGCCGCGTGGGCGCCCAGGGCTTCGGCGGAGAAGGGTTTGTGGAGAAAGTTGCCCACCCCCAGGTCCTGGAAGCGCCGCAGGCTCGCCTGTTCGTCGTAGCCGCTCATTAGGATCGCCTTCAGGTCCGGGCGCATCCGGCGCAGTTCCTGCAGGGTGGCGGCCCCGTCCATGCCCGGCATGGTGACGTCCAGCAGGACGCCGTTCAGGGGCCCGGGATGGCTGGCGACCAGCTTCACGGCCGCGGCGCCATCCTCCGTGACCAGGACTTCGTAGCCCATTCGCCGCAGAGTCGCCGAAGCGACCACCCGCACCGATTCCTCGTCGTCGACGATCAGAATGG
>JBOHXF010000062.1:0-2817 GCA_050737455.1 Opitutaceae bacterium
AGTCCGCCGCTCGCGGCTTCCGAAATTTCGAGAACTACCGCACCCGAATCCTCTTTTTCTGCGGCAAGCTCGATTTACTGCCAAAATGTCCCGTTTAGCATTTACCCACACCGTTCCCGGAAGAACGGAATCTTGTGCACGGAGCGGCTGCGGCGGGTGCCGGCGAGCTTCAGCTGGATTGATCACCGGCTGGTGCGCCGGGGCTACCTGTGCCGCGCCGACGCGAAGGCGTGGGGCTTGTACCTGGTTCTGGTCACGGTGGGCGATGAGCATGGCCTGAGCTACTATGGCGAGGAAAGTTTGGGGCGGCTGCTCTCGCTCCGGCCGGAGGAGATCGCCGCGGCGCGGCGGCAGTTAGAGGCGGCCGAGGTGATCGCCTACGAGCGGCCTTTCTACCAGGTGCTCGGTTTGGAATCCGCCGGGCCGGAAGGCCGTTTCCCATGATCGATTACCAGACCTATTGCGCGATCCGCGAGGCCCACGAGCGGGAGGGCTTATCCGGCCGCCAGATCGCGAAGCGGCTGGGAATCCATCCGGAGACGGTGAGCAAGTGGGTGAAGCGGCTACGGTACGAGCAGCGCAAGGCGCCGCCGCGGGGAAGCAAGATCGACGCGCACAAGGGGGCGATCGTGCGGCTATTGGAAACTCATCCGTACTCGGCGGCGCAGCTCTTCGCCCGGCTGCGCGAGGACGGCTACGACGGTGGCTACACGATCCTGAAGGAATTTATCCGGACGATCCGGCCGCGGTCATCGCCGGCGTTCCTCACCCTGCAGTTTGCACCGGGCCAATGCGCGCAGGTGGACTGGGGCTCTTGGGGCTCGGTGCCGGTGGGCAATACCCGCCGCCAGCTCAGCTTCTTTGCCCTGGTCCTGGCCTGGAGCCGGATGCTCTACGTCGAATTTACCCTCGGCCAGTCCCAGGAGCACTTCCTCTGGTGCCACGAGCGGGCGTTCCACCATCTGCGGGGAGTGCCGGTGGAAGTATGGGTCGACAACTGCAAGACGGCGGTCCTCTCGCACCCGCCGGGCGGGCCGCCGGTTTTCAATCCGCGCTACCTCGACTTTGCCCGGCACTACGGCTTCACGATCAAGGCCTGCGGTCCCCATCATCCGCAGGGAAAAGGCCGGGTGGAGACGGCCGTCGGCTACGTGAAGGGCAACTTCCTGGCCGGCCTGGACCCGAAGGAGTTTGCCCCGATCAATCCGGCGGCGCGCCTGTGGCTGGACGGGGTGGCCAACGTCCGCCTCCACGGCGAAACCAAACGTCGTCCCGTGGATCTGCATGCCGAGGAGCGGCCGCTGCTGCAGCCCTTGCCGGCGCCGTACGATTGCGCGGTGGTCAGCCCGGCGCCCGTCACCAACCGCTGCCGGGTGGTGGTCGATGCCAACCGCTACTCGGTCCCGCCGAAGTACGCCTCGCGGACCCTGACCTTGAAACTGTATGCGGACCGCCTGCGGCTCTTCGAGCGGGAGACGCTCGTGGCCGAGCATCTCCGCAGTTACGAGCGGGGCCGCGACTTCGAAAACCCCGACCACGTCCGGGAGCTCTTGCGGGATCGCGCCCGGGCCCGTCACGGGAAACTCCTGCTTTCCTTCCTGCGGCTCTCAGCCCAGGCGCAGGCCTATCACGATCACCTGGCGGAGCGCCGCTTCAATGTCCGTCACCACGTGCAAAAGATCGTCGCCTTGAGTGAGATTTATGGGGCGGAGTTGACGGGCAAGGTCATCGACGACGCCCACGCCCTCGGCGCCTATAGCTGCGAGTACATCGCCAATCTTCTCGAGCAGCGCCGCCGGCACCTGCCCGAGCCCGGCGCCCTCCACCTCACCCACGCCGGCGAGGCGCTCGAACTCGACCTGCCTCCGCCGGACCTCTCGCTCTACGACCAACCATGAAACCCTCCGCCACGCTCGCCGCCCATCTCGAATACCTGCGTCTGCCCCATGTGGCCGAGCGCTACGAGAGCCTGGCCAAGGAGGCCGCGGCCAACAACTGGTCCCATGTCGATTACCTCCAGCGCCTGCTCGAAGGCGAATGCCTCTGCCGCCAGCAACGCGCCCTGGAACGGCGCATCCATGCCGCCCGCTTCCCCGTGGTCAAGACCCTGGACCAGTTCGATTGGAGCTGGCCGAAAAAGATCAACCGGCCTCAAGTCCAAAACCTCTTCCGTTTGGGCTTCCTGGCGGAAAAGGCGAACGTGGTCTTCGTCGGAACGGTCGGCCTCGGGAAAAGCCACTTTGCGGCCGCCCTCGGCTACGAGGCCTGCCAGCGTGGTCACTCCGTTCTCTTCACCACCGCCATCGACGCGATCAATAACCTGATCGCCGCCCAGGCGGCCCACCGGCTCAAAGCCGAACTGAAGCGCTACCTCGCCCCCGATTTGCTCTGCCTGGACGAGCTCGGGTACTTGCCGCTCGACAAGATCGGCGCCGATCTTCTCTTCCAGATCATCAGCCAGCGCTACGAGCGCGGCTCGATCGTGCTCACGACCAATAAGGCCTACAAGCAATGGTCCTCGATCTTCAACAACGACAGCGGCATCACCTCCGCCATCCTTGACCGGCTCCTTCACCACGCCGAAACCGTACCCATCGAGGGCAAGAGCTACCGGGCAAAGGATCAGGCCGAACCCCAGGCCTGATCATCAACGTCAATTAAAACCCAGCACGGCCGGCGCCCAAAACCGCCGGCTCCTTTATGCCCGGAGCCTGCCGTCGATTGATACACGGCTTTCAAACCGCCGCTTTTGCACGGTCTTCGCGCCGCCGTGCGGACGGTCTCGGCGACGTCGTACAAACGCGGCCGTTTCAAAAC
>JBOHXF010000063.1:0-2132 GCA_050737455.1 Opitutaceae bacterium
GCCATGTTCCGCGCGAACGATTTCGAGCGGGCCAGCCAGGACCGGTTCTTCCTGGCGGTGGAGGTGCCGGCCGATTCGCCGCGACGCGGCGAACTCCTACGCCTCGTGGAGGACTCGAAGCCGTTGACCGTGGAGGAACTCTTCCCATGAGGCGGCTCGCGTTTGCGCTCGGCGGCCTGGCGGCGCTGGCGGCGGCGGGCTGCAACAACATGAAGCGGCAGATCAACTACCGGCCGTACCAACCGTCCCGGTTTTTCGCCAACGGCACCGACGCGAGGCAGCCGCCGCGCGGGACGGTGCCCGCGGGGCGGCTGCCGTCGCTCGTAATGGAGACCGGCCGGCTTGACGGCGCATGGGCGCGTCGGCTTCAGGTCCCGCTCACCCTGGCCCTGGTGCGTCGGGGGCGGGACGAATTCAACATGGCCTGCTCCCCCTGCCACGGCCGGGACGGCTACGGCGACGGGATTGTGGTCCGGCGCGGTTTCCCCCATCCGCCCTCGCTGCTATCGCCGGCCGTCCGCGCGCTCCCGGACGGTCGCATCTATGACGTGATTACCCATGGGTTCGGCATCATGTACCCGGCGACCGACCGCGTGGGGCTGCACGACCGCTGGGCGGTGGTGGCCTATGTCCGGGCGCTGCAGCTCTCCCAGCATGCGACGCTTGCCGATGTGCCGGCGGACGAACGTCGGAGGCTCGCCCGGCCATGATGATCCCGGATGTTCCGCGCTTCCGACGCTTTCTCCGGCTGGCCGCCGGAGTGGGCGCGGCGGCGGCCGTCCTGTCCGGTGTCCTGGCGTGGCTCTCCCCCGCGACCGCCGTGGAAGCCTACCGGTTCGCGGCTTTCGCGTGCTTCCAGGCGGCGGCGGGCTCGCTGATCTTCCTGCTTATCTATCGCAACACCGGCGGACAGTGGGGCGACTTCCTTGGGCCGTTCCTTCGCGCGGGGGCACGCCTGGTCCCGTGGATCTGGCCGCTGATAGCCTGGATGGCCGCGGTGCCGGCGGCACATCCGAGCTGGACCTCGCCGCGCGGCCGGCCAATGCCGAGCCCCGGCATGCTCCTGGGCCGCGCGGCCATCTACGAGGTGATCTACATCGCGATCGTCTGGGTGGCCCTGTCGCCGCGGACCCGGAAGCTGGCGGGTCTCGCCCTGGTGATCTACGTGGTCACCACGCATTTTCTGACGGCGGACTGGTTCTTCACGCTCGAGCCCGGCTGGTACTCGACGATATTCCCGCTGTTCTGGATGGCGATCCAGGCATGCGCCGGGCTTGCTCTCGCGGTCGTGGCGGCGTGGATGAGCGGACGCGATCCTTCCGTTCCGGGCCCGGCCGGCCGGCCGCTGGGGAAGGACTGGGGGGACCTGCTGCTCACCACCGTTCTGTTCTCCTGCTACACGCTATTCATGGAGATCGTGATCTACTGGTCGGGCGACCTCCCCCGCGAAATCTCCTGGTACGCCCGCCGCTCGGCCGGCGGATGGAAGTGGGTATGCGTCGCACTGGCGCTCCTGCATTGCGCCCTTCCGCTTTGGCTGCTCCTCTCGCGCCGGCGGAAGCGCAGCCGGCACGGGGTTCCGCGGGTGGCGTTGATCCTCACCGCGGCGGAGATGCTTTGGGTAGCTTGGTTCGTTCTGCCGGCGTTTCCGCAGGGAGGCGCGTGGCTTTGGGGCATGTCGGCGGTGCTGCTGGTGGGTGCCGGCGGACTGTTCCTCAACCGCTACGGGGCGGTCGCGCTCGTTTCCGAAGGGGGGCACCCATGAAATGGGAGCACGAACCCTCGGACGTCCGAATGCCGGTGGTGATCGCCTGCTCCGGCTGTCTGGCGGTGCTCGTCCTCGCCGGACTGGTGCTGGGAGTCTGGCTGGACCATGGCCACCTCGGGCGATTGCCGCCCGTGGCCACCTTCCAGCACGGCCCCGCGGAGAAGCCGCAGATCCTTCGGGTCTGGCAGGACGTCGACCGGGAGGAGCGCGGCCATCTCCATACCTACGGATGGGTGGACCGGAAGGCGGGCGTGGTGCGCATTCCCATAGAAAATGCCATGCGCTTGCTGGTGCGGCAGGGCTCGGGAAAGGACCGGCCATGAGCGGCGCTCGGGGAGGGCGCTGGGGGCGCGTCGGCGCCGCC
>JBOHXF010000064.1:0-1589 GCA_050737455.1 Opitutaceae bacterium
CCACTCCACCATCGTCTCCAGGTGCAGCACGCGGTTCCAGTACTCGCTGCCGTAGAGCAGCACGTCCAGTTTTTTCGAGAGCTTCTGGGTCTGGGCGAGCGTGAGGATTTCAAAGAGCTCGTCGAGCGTGCCGAACCCGCCGGGAAACACGACCAGCGCCTTGGCCAGATACGCGAACCAGAACTTCCGCATGAAGAAGTAGTGGAACTCGAAATGGAGGCCGTCGCTGATGTACGGATTCGCGCCCTGCTCGAAAGGGAGGCGGATATTGAGGCCGACGCTCTTGCCGCCCGCTTCCGATGCGCCGCGGTTGGCCGCTTCCATGATGCCGGGGCCGCCGCCGGAGCAGACGACGAACCGGCGATACGGCGCGTTGAGCGTCTGCGACCAGGAGGTCAGGCGGCGGGCCAGGTCGCGCGCATCCTCGTAATACTTCGACCAGTCGAGCGCCTTGCGGCAGCGCGCCAGTTCGGCCTCGGCTTCCGGCGCGCCGCGTCCGTCGCGCGCCTGCACCTGATTGAGCTGCCGCATCGCGCGTTCACGGCTGTGCACGCGAGCCGATCCGAAGAAGACGACCGTGTCCTGCACGTTGTGCTGGCGGAAGCGGCGGAGCGGCTCGAGATACTCGGAGATGATCCGGAGCGGGCGGCCTTCGGTGCTCTCGAGGAATTCCGGCATCAAGTAGGCGAGCGGCTGTACGTCCATGGCTTGCACTTTATCATTTTCCCTGCGGCCAGCCCGCAACGCTCCGCGCGGCCCTCGCCCGCCGCCACTTCCGTTGCCGCCCCGCCTCGCGTTAGGATCGGGAGCCTATGACTGCCACCTCTCCTGAACCGGCCGCGGCGTCTTCCACGCGGCATCACGCGGGACTCGATTTGACCATTCCGATCGCTGCGCCGCCCGGCCCGATCCTTGCCGCCTTCTTCGATCCGCCAGCGCTCGCGCACTGGTGGCAGGTGGTCCGCGCGGTCACCACGCCGCGATCGCTCGGCGCCTATGCCGTGGAGTGGGCCCCCACCGAGTTCCGCGACGACCTGCTCGGGCGGCTTGGCGGGGTCTTTCACGGCACCGTGATTCAGTTCCAGGCGGGCCGCAGCTTCTTTGTGGCCGATGCGTACTGGCTGCCGCCCGATGGGGAACCGATCGGCCCGATGGCGCTCGAAGTCAGCTGCAAACCTGTCGACTCGCGCGGCTGGCTCCGGCTCCGCCGCCCGGGCACCAACGATGCCGCCACGCTGCTGCACGTCGTGCAGAACGGGTTCGAAGACAGCGCGCGCTGGCGCCGGTATTACGAAGTGGTCGGCGCTGGCTGGGAACGGGCCCTCGAGTCGCTGAAGGCGTACGTGGAGGCCGGCGAATGAATCGAGAATCGGAGCCCTGAAGAAACGGTCAGGCTGACGGAGCCGACACACCGTCCAGCTCCTGGATCTTGAGGAAGTTGGCATCCGGCCTGGAGTAGTCGGCGCTCACGCTCACGAACACCACGACGGCGCCCGGCCGGACGACGCCCCGCGCCTGGAGCGTGCGGCCCACCATGAGCCCCGCCGAGTCGACATCGTCGCCGATCGTGCTGAGCATCGGCACCACCC
>JBOHXF010000065.1:0-9448 GCA_050737455.1 Opitutaceae bacterium
ACCCAGTGGATCGTGCCCTTGACCTTCCTTGCGGCATTCGGCTCGCCGGCGCGGGTCGACAGGTCGGCGGTGCCGCGCACTTCCACGATGCCGCCCACGGCGTCTTTCACCACCTCGTCGCAGCGAACAATGCACGCATACTTCAGGCGGACCTCGCCGCCGGGCCTCAGCCGGAAATACTTCGGAGGAGGCGCCTCCCGGAAGTCCTCGTGCTCGATGTAAACCTCACGGGTGAGGACGATCCGCCGGGAGGCGGGATGTTCGGCCTGCGGATAGTCGACCGCCTCGCAGGCGATTTGCTGGTCCGCGGCGAGGTTGGTCAGAACGAGCTTTAGCGGCCGCAGGACCGCGAGCCGGCGCAGCGCGACCGCGTTCAGCTCCTCGCGCAGCGCGTGCTCGAAGACGGCGATGTCGGTGACGCTGTTGAATTTCGTCACCCCGACGCCGATCACGAACCGGCGGAGCGCGCTCGCGGGGACTCCCCGGCGGCGCAAGCCCGCCAGGGTGGGCAGGCGCGGATCGTCCCATCCGGACACCACGTGCTCCTGGACGAGCTGGAGCAGTTTGCGCTTGCTCACGATCATGTGGGTCGGAACCAGCTTCGCGAATTCGTGCTGGCGGGGCAGGGGCCGGGGCAGATTCAGGCTTTCAAGTATCCACTCGTACAGGGGCCGGTGGACCTCGAATTCCAAGGTGCACACGCTGTGCGTCACCCCTTCCAGGTAATCGCTGAGGCCGTGGGCATAGTCGTAAAGAGGATAGATGCGCCAGCGGCCGCCGGTATGGTGATGATCGGCGTGGCGGATGCGGTAAAGCACGGGATCGCGCAGCCACACATTGGGCGAGGCCATGTCGATCCGGGCGCGCAGGGTCCGTGCGCCGTCGGGGAACTCCCCGGCCTTCATCCGCTGGAACAGATCCAGGTTCTCCGCCGCGGTCCGATTCCGGAACGGGCTGTCCTTGCCGGGCCGATCGGGCGCGCCGCGGTAGCGATCGGTGTCCTCGGCGCTCAGGTCGCAGACGTAGGCCTTGCCCGCGCGCACCAGATCCAGCGCGAACGCATACAGGGCCTCGAAATAATCGCTGGCATAGAACGGTTCGACGGGACCGGAGGGCGCCGCTCCGAGAAAGAAATCCCGCTTGCCTCCGGCCGAGCTCTCGACCGGGGCGCTTCCCTCGGCCTTGAGGCCGAGGCAGGGGTCCGCCCATCCGCCGATGAGCCATTTCACATCGGCGACGATCGAATCGACGTATTCGGCCTCCTCCTTTGTCGGGTTCGTGTCGTCCAGACGCAGGTTGCAGCGGCCTCCGTGCTCGCGCGCGATCCCGAAATTGAGGCAGATCGATTTGGCGTGGCCGATGTGGAGATATCCGTTAGGCTCCGGAGGGAAGCGGGTGACGACCTGGCGGCAGCGGCCTGCGGCCACGTCGGCCGCCACTATATCGCGGATAAAGTCGCTCGGGGCCGGCGATTCGGCCCCCGGAACGGTCTCGGCTTCCATGAGGGTCCAAAGTGGTCCGGTCGCCGCTTGGATTCAAGGCTCAAGGGGAGCCCGGGCGGATCGACGCCGGGCGACTCGCCTCTCGAAACAGCTCGGAAATGACCCCGGTGAGCTGCAGGGGAACCTGCGCGAGAATGAAGCCGTCGCGCAAGGAGAGTCCGGCGCGCGCTGTCCGCCCTTGCCGAACGGTGCGCATGGGTCTTCCAATAAGCCGTGGCCTCGCTTCCGACCATCGTCCACCTCGACGCGGACGCGTTTTTCGTTTCCTGCGAGCAGGCGCGCGATCCGGCGCTGCGCGGCCGGAAATGCGCTGTGGGCGGCCGCGAGCGAGGCATCATCGCCTCCGCGAGCTACGAAGCCCGGGCCTGCGGGGTTTATACGCCGATGCCCACCGCTCGCGCGCTCAAGGTCTGCCCCGAGCTGATCCTGATCCGGCCGACCTCGGGCCTGTACGGGCGGCTGTCCCGGGAGATGTTCGACCGCTGCGAGGCGCTCACGCCGCTCGTTCAGCGCAACTCGATCGACGAGGGATATTTCGATCTGGGGCCCTGCGGGCTGGATTCCGTGGACCGGATCGAAGCGGTGGTGCGCGAACTTCAGAGACGGATCCGGGATGAGCTGGGCGTTCCCGTCTCCATGGGAATCGCTCGGAACAAGCTGGTGGCGCAGATTGCGTCCAAGCTGCGCAAACCGAAGGGCTTCGTGGTGGTCCGCCCGGGCGAGGAGGCCGCATTTCTCGCTCCGCTTCCGCTGGGCAAGCTGCCGGGCGTAGGCCCAAAGACAGAGGAATCGCTGGCCCGGCGCGGGCTTAGGCTCGTCGGCGACCTGTTGGGGCGCGACGAGCGCGATCTCAAGGGGATTTTTGGCGATGGCTGGCGGGCGATGCTGGCCTTGGCGCGGGGCGAGGACGATAGTCCGGTCGAAACAGAAGAGGAGGACGCGAAGAGCTACTCGCAGCAGGAGACCTTCGCGGCCGACGTGGCCGAATTCGCGGAGATCGAGCGAGTCGCGAAGCGGATGCTCGACGAACTGATGGCGAAGGTGAGGTTGGATCGGAAGCGGATCCGCACCCTCACGGTAAAAGTCCGGTATCCGGATTTCGGCCAGGCGACGCAGGGCCGGAGCCTTGCGAAAGCGACGGACCTGGAGGCGCCGTTCTATCCGTTCATTGCGCCTCTGCTCCGGGGCGCGTGGACCGAGCGCCGGCCTCTGCGTCTTGTGAGCGTTCGTCTCTCGGGCGTAGAGGACCCCCCGGGCCAGTTGGAGATCTTCGCCGCCGCGGACGAAAGGCGCCGCCGCCTGGCACAGGCGCTGGACGGCCTGAACCGCGCCTCGGGAGGTCCGATCGTCTCCCACGGCCATCAATTGAGGCGGAAGGCTTGACCCGCGCGCCGCCCTTTTGCATGAATGACCCTCTTTTGATTCGCAGGCGTAGCACAATGGATAGTGTAGCGGTCTCCGAAGCCGTTGATCCGGGTTCGACTCCCGGCGCTTGCAATTTTCGTTCCGCACGAACGGCCGGCGCGAAATTTGCCCCGCCGTAGCTTGTCGCCGCGAGCGGATGCGGCCGGCCGTGCTCAGCCCCCCCATATTCCCAATGAAAACACAAAAGATCGATTTAGTGGAAGGAGCCCTGAACAGCCGGGTCTGTCGGCGGGGCCCACGCGTTCTAGGGGGGGTCATTGCCGGTTTGGCGGCGGCCGCCTGCGGTTTGGGAGCCCCGGGGAGCGGTCTGAACGTCGCCATCGATGCTCGCGGACAATACGTCATCGGCGCCGCGGGAAACCCCGTGCTGGTTTCCGGCGTGGCGGCCAAGGTGGACGGCAATTGGGTGCGGTCCGAAGACTACCCGAGCCATAAGGTCGAGAAAACGAGCGCGGAGGGCTACCTGGGAGTGGCGGACCAGTGGGAGGTCGTCTCCTCCGGCCTCCCGGGCAAACCCGATCTGGCCTATCGCTTGCGTGCCTACCGGTCGGAACCGTTCGCGGATCTGCAGGTCGAGGTCCGCAATCATACGGGCCGTGCGGTGGAGGTCGAAGACATCCGCGCGGTGGAGGCTTCGGGCGCCGGCGTGGCGGCGCTGGGAGGGCCGGCCTGGGCCGACCGCGTGCTGTCGGACAGCTACAGCGAGGATCCGGACGTCTTCAGAGGAAGCCCATCGGACATCCAAATTAGCGATCTCGGCGACGCGCCGCACCGGATGCACCGCGCCGTCGGCAGCCAGCTGATCTACAACCGGAAGAGCGGGCGATCCCTTTTCATCGGCGCCCTCACCTCGAAGCGGTTCCTCACGATTCTCCGGCTGCATGTGGGCGGCGCCGGCAATGCGAGCCACCCGACGCGCTACGAAGTCGATTCGACCGGCACCACCGAGATGGTGAAGGGGAACGCCCTGCATGACGCTCCCGCGATCGATCAGGTGGAATTGAGTCTGCCGGTTCCGGCCGGCGGCCATCTGTCGTCGGAAATCCTGGCCATCGGCGCCGGCGCGGATTACCACCATCAGCTTGAGACCTACGGCGCCCTGATCCGGCGGATCAACCATGCGCGGGTCTCGGCTCCGCCGCTGATGGGTTGGTGGAGCTACACGGCGTTTTACCACGGACTGAACGCAGGCGCCGCGCTCACCAACGCAGCCTGGGAGGCGGAGCATCTGAAGCCCTTCGGCTACGACGTCTTTTTTATCGACGATGGGTATCAGTTCGCCCGGGGGGAGTATATGACCTCCGACGCCGCGCTCTATCCGCACGGCCTGGGCCCGGTGGAATACCAGGTGCGCGGCTATGGGCTGGTCCCTGGCGTATGGACGGCACCCTTCGAAGTCTCCGATAGGTCCTGGGTCTACCAACGGCATCGCGATTGGCTGGTGAAGAACGCCCGGGGCGAGCCAATCCCGATCGGCTACGTGACGGACGGAAAGGGTCGGCTCTACGTCCTCGACACGACCAATCCGGGCGCGCAGGAGTACCTGCGGGCCACGTACCGCAAGCTCGTCCGCGAATGGGGCATCCATTTCATCAAGCTGGACTTCATGGATGACAGCGCGATCGAGGGATATTATCACCGGCCTCACACGACCGCGATGGAGGCGCAAAGAATCGGGCTGGGCATCATTCGCGACGCGGTCGGAAACGGCGTGTACCTGGACAAGGACGGCAGCGTCATGCTGAATCCGGTGGGCTACGTGGATTACGGGCGCCTCTCGGACGACACGGGGCACATGTTTCGTGACAGCCGCGCGGTTGCGACCGGCATCGCCGCGCGCTACTATATGGATCGCAACTTCTACGTCTCGGATCCGGACGCGTTCACCGTCTCCCGGTGGCCGACCGGCGGCCGTCTGTACGGCGAACACGGCCGCCTGCTGACCCTGGACAAAGCACGCGTCTCGATCGCGCTGGCGGCCGTTTCCGGCGGCATTTTTTCCATCGGGAACGATTTGCCCCAGCTGGAGAATGAACCGCACCGCCTGGCTCTGATCGAAAACCGAGATCTGATCGACATGGTTCGGCTGGGGCGCGCCTCGGTGCCGATCGATCTGATGAGTTACGCAGCGGCCGATCGGCAGCCGAGCCTCTTTTACCTGAAGGAGTCGGATCGCCAGAGCGTGCTCACCGTCTTCAACTGGACGAACGGACCGCGCGCCAAAACGATTCCGTTGGCGTCGCTGGGCCTGACGGCGGCGGGCCCGTACACCGTCACCGATGTGTTCGATGGCAAGGAAGTGGACTCCGCCGCGGGCGCGCTGGCGCTGGAACAGCCTGCCGATTCCGTGAGGGTGCTGAAGATTGTCGATACCGCGGTCCCAGTCGCGCCGCCGAAGATCACGGCTGATTGCCCGACGGCCGGAACCGCGGGGGAATGCGCCGCCTTCTCCGCGCATTCCGACGAGGCCCGTCCGGCGCTCTCGTTCCGGTGGGACTTCGGCGACGGGGTTTGGGCCGACGGATCGCAGGTGACCCACACCTGGACCGAACCGGGGAATTACAAGGTTCGCCTGACCGCCGCGGGATTGGACCACAGCCACAGCGAGCGGAGTTGGACGGTCCGTGTGACCGGCCACATGCCGGTCGATTTCGATTTGTCCCGAAACCGGCGCTTCGTCGAATAGGTGGGGCACGCTCGTCGGCCTCCCATCGAGAGAGCTTTCGCCTCGGGCCTCGCCTTGCCGATCGAGCCGCCGGCCAACCGAGACGAGGTCAACGCCGTCGGGCTCGATCGCGGCGTCATGGGACCCGAGAGCTGTCTGAAGCGCGGCGACGGGGCTCCGGGTCGCGAGGACGGCCAAACGTCAGGCAGATCCGTACGCGGGCCGCGTCAGTTTCATCGTTCGGGAAGAAGGCGGCCAAGATGCCGGCGCAGGCGGCGCTTGGCGCGGTACAGGCGGGTTTCCACGCCGCGCTCCGAGCAACCGACGATGGGCGCGATATCGCCGCAGGTCGCGCCCTGAAATTCGTGGAGGAGGAGGACGGTTTTCTGGTCGGCCGGAAGCTCATCGATCGCGGCCCGGAGCGCAGCCACCCTCTCATTGTCCTGCGCAGCTTCGCTGGGTGAGCATTCGGCGGATATCCAAGGGCCGGCCGGTCGGTCACCGTCCGGAATCTCCAGCGGATCCTCCGGATGGCGGCGCCGCCATCGCTGCCGGTTGCGGCAGAGATTGGCCACCGTGGAAAAGAGCCAGGCGGAGACCCGCGTGCGATCGCGAAATTGGCTGCGATGCTCGTGCAACCGCACAAACGCCTCGATGGTCACTTCTTCCGCGTCCGCGGCATTGCGCAGATAACGCCAGGCGAATCGGAAGAGCGGCTGCTGCCAGCGGGCGATCTGATCCCGAAGAATGTTTTCCGCGTCGTCGCGGGTCTCTCCGAGAGAACCCGGGCGACCGGAGAGATCGGCATTCACGAGCGGCGGGTGGATGACCTGCAGCCTTTCGCACTCATGGGGACGTTTTGCGAAAGGAGCCGGCCGCGAGCCATGCGGCCCCTACGTACGCGGTGGCGATGCAGAGCATGGTCCATGGCAGTCGCCCGGTAGGATCGTGGACGATTCCCGGCAGATGGATGAGCAGCACAAAGCAGGTCAGCATCGCCGCCTCGGCTGTAGCCGCGACGAGGGGAATGACGCCCAGGAGGACCGCAGCTCCCGCGGCGACGTGGGCGGCGCCGGTGAGGTAAACGAGCCCCAGGCGCATCGGAAGCCATGTCGGCACGAGGCCGACTGCGGAACGCGCGTACATGAAGTGGGAAAGTCCGATCAAAGGCAGGCTCGCGCCGAACGCGATCTGGCCGGCGCGCAAGGCGCGGCCCCCCCGGCCCTCCCGCCGGATCCGGAGAAGCCAGGTGCCGGCCGTCAGCATCAGGGTTTCGCAGAACCCCAGCCAGTCGCCCTCGTTGAGCGGGTGGACCGCGACGCGCGGTGCCTCCATGAGGGCCAGCCAGCTCAAGGTGACCCAGGCAAGGGCGGAGAGCGCCGTTCCGGAGATGGGGCGGATGAAGGTGCCGGCGGCGCAGAGGATGAGAAGCGCGCCGGAGCCGCAGGCCAGATACGGCCGCAGCGGGAGCCCGGCCGGCACCGGCTGCCAGTTCAGCGCGAAATCCGCGTACCGGAGGTCCAGCGCGCCGATCCCACAGAGCCCGACGGCCAACAGGACATGTCCGAGGCGGGGCCGCACGTGCGGGGGGCTCATACGTTCCATCTTAAACCTTGCGCGTTTCCATGAGTAGATCCGCTTTCAAGAAAATCATGGGGCCGCTTTTGGAGGGGAATGCAAAGTGCCCCGTGGCTTTCAGGCCCAGGCGTGTGCGAGCTTTGCCACGGAGCGGCGCAGCTCGCCCGGCGGAAACGCGGCGAAACCGAAGATCGCGCCCGGCGCGCATCGGGCACGATTGCAGAAGATGGAAATGGGCAGTACCGTCAACCCGGCCTCGGCTGCCCGGAGGCACCGGGCCCGGTCGTCCGAGCCCGCGGGAAACCAGCCCGCGAGGCTCAGGCCGCTCGATGGGCGTTCCAGGCGCACTCGGCCGGAAAGCAGACGGTCCATTTCCGCGCAAAATGCGTCCCGGCGTTCGCCATAGATATATTGCATGCGGCGAAGATGCCGCGCGTAGCGACCGTCGGAAAGGAAGCGCGCGAGCACCGCCTGGTCGATCGTCGGGGAGAACGTGTCGAGGATCGCCCGCAGGCGGGTGAAATCCGCGACGAGCAGGGGCGGCACGATGAGAAAGCCAAGCCGGAGCGCCGGAAACAGGGTTTTGCTGAACGTGCCCACATAGACGACCCGGCCTCCGGCCCGCAGGCCCTGCAGGGCGGGAAGCGGCCGGCCGCTGTAGCGGTGTTCGCTGTCATAGTCGTCCTCGATGATCCACGTCCCGTTCCGTTCGGCGAAATCGAGCAGGGCCATGCGGCGGCGCAGGCTCATCGTGACGCCCAGAGGGAATTGATGGGAAGGCGTCACGTAGATGAGCGCAGGCGCTTTGGCGGGACGCCCGTGGGGCAGGACGATGCCTTCGGCGTCGACGGGACGGTGGACGACGAGGCCCCCAGACGCCTCGGCGGCCCCGCGGAAGCCGATATAGCCCGGGTCTTCGACCCACACGGGAGATCCGACGTCGCTCAGGACGCCGAGGACGAGGTTGAATCCGGCTTGGGCGCCGGAGGTAATGACGATCTGATCGGCGTGGCAGAGGACCCCGCGATAGTCCCGGCAGTGGTTCGCGATCGCCTCGCGTAGGGCCGGGTGGCCTTGCGGATGGGCGTATTCCAACAGGCGCGCGCTGCCGGTTCGCAGGACCCGGCGCCGGACGGACTCCCACTCCTCGATCGGAAAATCGGACGAGGACGGGATCGACGGGCAAAATGGGCGAAAGAGGGAAGGATTGGAGGTATCAAGAAACGGCGCCCGCCGAATCCGGTTGAGCCGCTCGGTAGGATGGAGAACCGGGTCGGGCCCGATGCGCTCGGCAATGCCCGATGCGGCGCGCAGCTTGGGATCGGGCAGATCCGCGGCCACATACGTTCCCGAGCCAAGCCGGCCTCTCGCGTATCCTTCGAGCGCCAACTGCTCGTAAGCGTTGAGGATCGTGTTGCGGCCCACGCCAAGCCGGCGGCTCAGCCCTCGAGTCGCGGGCAGACGCGCGCTCGTGGCGACGGCGCCGGATATGATCGATTGGCGCAGCCCATCGGTTACCTGCTGCTGCAGGGTGCGGGACCCGCCGCGGTCAACGGTGAGGAGGGGAAGTTCGACGGTGCTCGCCACGGCAGCGATCAATCAGGTCATACCGGATGCAGACGCGCACTCCAAGCGGATTGGGGGTAATTTGCCGAAGGACTTTCGGGGCGATTGCGCCATGTCAGCCCGATCCGGAGGCGCGACGGGCGGCAGCGGGCGCCTGGAACACAAACACCTGACTGGCGCGAACCTGCGCAGGATGATTATGGTAACGCGGCGGCTCGAATCTCCAGCGCTGGAGTGCGGCGATGGCGAGCGCTGCCAGCTGCTGGTCCTCGCCAGGGTCGACGCTCGGCAGGCGCACCGCGCCCGTCGGGTCGATATAGAAATGAACGGTCACCGATCCGGTATGTCCTTGGCGGGCCAGCGCTGCCGAATAGGCCGGCGCAGGCGCCTGGATCGGGCGGGGAATGGCGTCCAGATCCCGCAGATCCCGCGTCCGAAATCCGATGCTCATTGACGGAATTCTCAATTGCCAGGACAGGCCGATGTCGTCCCCGGCGATCGACACCACGACCGTGCCGTCGGTCCTGAAGCGGAAGGCCACCTGGCTGGTCGACGGAACAGGCACCCCATCGATCCGCACCGGCTCGAACGTCCATTCCCGGACGGAGTCGAGCGTCGGCTGCACAAAACCCGAATCCGAGTAATCGAGGGCGAGGCATTCGTCGACCCGGCCCCCCTCACTGGCGCCTCCTTCCCTCGTCGCTCGTTCCTC
>JBOHXF010000066.1:0-3932 GCA_050737455.1 Opitutaceae bacterium
GGCTGAATGCTTAGGATGCAAGAGCTGCATCCCAATCCTTCCAAACCGGCTCATAGCCGGCCGACCGGAGCATGGCCGCGACCTCGGCCGGGCCGCGGGCGTCGTCCACCGCGAACTGCTCCAGCGAATCGCGGGCGCTCGCGTAGCCGCCCGGGTTGGTCCGCGAGCCCGCGCTCATCGAGGTGAAGCCCAGCCGGAACGCGCGATCGCGGAAGGCCGCGCCCTCCCGGGTCGAGAGCGAGAGCTCCACCTCGCGGCTGAACAGCCGGAACGCGCAGAGCGCCTGGACGAGATCGGCCTCGCCGAACGGCGTCACAGCCACCTCGCCGCCCTCGTGCGGGCGCAGGCGCGGGAACGAAATGCTGTAGCGCGTCTTCCAATACGTCTTCTCGAGATGGCGCAGATGCAGCCCGACGAACCAGGCGTCCGCGCGCCAGTCGCTCAGTCCGTACAGCGCGCCCAATCCGATCTTCTTCAGGCCGGCCCGTCCGAGCCGATCCGGCGTCTCCAGCCGGTACGCGAGGTCGGCCTTCGGCCCCTTCAAGTGGAAGCGGGGATAAGCTCGGGAATCGTAGGTCTCCTGGTACACAAGGACTGTGCTGAGCCCCTCACGCGCGAGTGCGGCGTAATCCGCCTCGTCCATCGGCTGGACCTCGATCGACAAGCTCGCGAATCGGGGCCGGAGGATTCGCAACGCGCCCGCCAGGTACTCCCGGCCCACCCGCCCGGTCTCCCCGGTGACGAGCAGCACGTGCCCGAATCCGAACCGGCGGAGCGCATCGCCCTCCCGGGCGATCTCCTCGGGGGTGAGCACCTTGCGGGGGATCCGATTCTGCGCGCTGAACCCGCAGTATGTGCAGATGTTCGCGCACACGTTCGAGAGGTAGAGCGGCGCATAAAGCTGCATCGTCCGGCCGAACCGTTCCACCGTCAGCCGCCGGCTGAGCCCGGCCATGGCTTCGAGGAACGGCCGGGCCGCGGGCGAAAGGAGCGCCTCCAGATCGTCGAGCTCCGCCCCGCCTTCCGCCGCCCGGCGAAGCGCCCGCCTCACGTCCGAGGCTTTGCGCGCCGCGATGCGATGGCCCGCCTCCGCGAAATCGTGCCGCTTCCACAGTTCCAAGAAGCCGCCGGAAGGCTTCCGGGCTTCGGGGGCGGCCGCCCTCGTCTCCCCGCCCGCCAGGCTGTCCACAGCGTCCTTCATGCCTCCGGTCCATCCAGGAGGAACGCCGTCAGCGGCGACGTCGCCTCCGCTTCGAGACCGGCCGGACCTCCGGCCCCACTCGCGCGCGGCAGCCCCGCTTCATACGCCGTGCGGCCGGCCTCGACGCCCTGGCGGAACGCGCGCGCCATCGCGACCGGATCGTCCGCGGCGGCGATCGCCGTATTCACAAGCACGGCATCGGCGCCCAATTCCAGCGCGGCCGCGGCATGGGACGGAGCGCCCAGCCCCGCGTCGACCACCACCGGCACGCGCGCCTGCGCCACGATGATCTCCAGGAACGCCCTCGATTCGAGCCCACGGCCGCTTCCGATCGGAGCCCCGAGCGGCATCACGGCGGCGGCGCCGGCTTCCTCGAGTCGTTTGCACAGCACCGGATCGGCATGAACGTAGGGCAGGACAACGAACCCCCGCTTCACGAGCTCCTGGGTCGCCCGGAGCGTTTCCAAGGGATCGGGCATGAGGTACTTCGGATCCGGATGAATCTCCAGCTTGAGCCAGTCCGTTTCCAGCGCCTCGCGGGCCAGTTCGGCGGCAAGAATGGCCTCGCTCGCGTCGCGGACGCCGGAGGTGTTCGGCAGCAGCCGATACCGTCCGAGCTCCAAATGTCCGAGGATGTCGTCCGCGCCGCCATCCGTGTGAACCCGCCGGAGCGCCACCGTGACGAGCTGTGTGCCGGAGGCGGCCAGGCTCGCCCGCATGAGCTCTCCGGAACTGAACTTGCCGGTCCCGGCGAACAGCCGGGATTCGAATTCCACGCCGGCAATGACGAGGGGCGATGGGTTCATGGTCCTACGGCGGCGGCCGCCGAAAAGCTACGCCTGAATCTGGATCCGGCGGTCTCCCGCCTCAAGCGGGCCGCGCGCCCTGACCCGCGCAATTTTGCGAATGATTTCATGATCTCTCTCCAAGGCTCCCAACCGGCGGGCGCGAATCGCTCGCCCGGCCGCCGGCGGCGAGCGCGCCCCCGGGGCCCCAAAGCCGGCCCCGAGCCGCGTCTCCGATCCGTAAAAAGGCGGCGAGATTCCCTGCGATGTCTCCGTTCCGGTAGAGGGCGGATGAGACGGCGATGCCCGCCGCACCCGCGCTTCGCAGGCCGGGAATGTCTTCCGCGCCCACGCCTCCGATCGCCCAAGCCGGAATGGAACCGAGGGCCCGGACGAGCCGCGCGATCCCCGGGACGCCGAGCACCGGCGAGAGCTTCCGCTTGCTGCTCGTAAACCTCAGGGGGCCGACGCCCGCATAATCCAAACACCCGGCGGACACGGCGCGCGCCGCGTCCCTTTCGTCGTTGACCGTTCCGCCCAGGATTCCACCCGGCCCCAGCGTCCGGCGCGCTTCGATCCAGTCTCCGTCCTCCCCTCCCAGGTGGGCGCCGTCCGCGGCGGCGTCCAGCGCGACATCGAGCCGGTCGTTGATCACGCAAAGCGCTCCATGCTCGCGGCAAATGTCCGCGCAGGCGCGCGCCGCGCACCGCCGCTCGGCCTCCCCGGCCTCCTTCATCCGAATCTGCACCCACCGCGCACCGGCGGCGCAGAGCCGCCGGGCCTGCTCCTCGTGCGAAAGTCCGATCCCGTCCAGGGTGAGACACATGAGCCAATGGAGCCGGTCGGCCGCCCGCGATTTCGGCCATCGTCCCATCGCAGGCTCCGTCCCGCACGACCAAAGGGCGGGTTCTGCCGCCGGGCCCCGGACGACCGCACTCCCGCCAATGACTCGATCCGCACGGTCGCCGCGGGACTCGGCTTCCTCGCCGGGAACCGGATTCCGGGACGACTCCGATCGGCAAAGCGCATCGAGCGAGCGAAACGCTCCCAACGGATCCGCCGCGCCCCACACGGCGCCGAGAACGGCCACGCCGTCGAAACCTCTCACGCGGCAGCGGAGAACCCGTTCGGCCGTGACGCCCCCGAGCGCCAAGATCGGTGTCCGCCGCCGGTCCGCGTCCTCTCTTCCCAGCAGATGGGCGAGCGCAGCGGCATCGACGCTCGAGTCCGGGTCGCGTCCCGGTTTCGATATCGACGGAAACACGGGCCCAAAAAAAACCGAATCGAAAGCGCCCAGGGCCCGCTCCAGATCCGTCACACCGTGACATGACCGGCTTCTCAGCCCGCAGGAGCCGGACCCAGAAGCAACATCCGGAGCCCCGAGGCCCGCGTCCGCCCCCTTGCGCGGTGCCGAACCGGCGCGGGCACCCGGCGCGCGGCCCGGAGGGCCTTCCTCCCGATCCGGCCAGTGCCGGCCGGCGAGGCCAAAGCGCTCCACCAGGTTGTGATGCTGGTGCGGCACGATCCGGCACCGGATCTCCGCAGGCAGGTCGGACAGCCAGCGGCTCATCCGCTCGGCGGACCATCCCGGCTTGCGAAGGTGGTACCGCCGAAGCCCGGCCGCCATCAGTTCAGGCAGGAGCGCCGCTTCGCGCGGGTCCTCGCCCTCGGGAGAAATCAGGACCAGATCCATGGCCGGAGATTCGATTGCCCTTCGGTTCGCTCAGCCCCCCTGCGTGGCCTGAATGACGAGCACGCGGTCCCCGGCCTCGAGCTTCCGGTCCGCCCATCCGCTCCTCGGCGCGACGACGCCGTTCACGGCGACCGCAACGGCCGCCTTGTCCGCGAGCCCGAGCTCGCGGACGAGCTCGCCCAAGCCGCCGCCCGCCGCCATTTCGCGCGGGCGATCGTTCACGAACACGCGCAGGGCGGAGGAGGTCCGGCTC
>JBOHXF010000067.1:0-8176 GCA_050737455.1 Opitutaceae bacterium
GGCATCAGCAGATCGGTGATCAAGAGATCGTACGGCTGGCGCTCGAGGCAGCGGCTCGCTCCCAGGCCGTCGGAAACGGTCTCCACCTTATGGCCAGCCCGCTCAAGCGCGGCGCGAATGACATCGCGGACCGGCTCTTCGTCATCGACCAGAAGGATCGAACGGGATTCCAAAACGGAGTAGAAGCTACCGTCCGCCGGCCCGGGCGCAAGCTCAACGGTCCCTAGGCCGGGCTCATTCGGCGTTATCGGGGCCGCCACGGCCGGCCGGGCGCTTCGCGGACACGATGAACGGCGCGAAATAGCCGGCCTGTGCGTCCGGATAGCGCGCCTCCACGAGCACCCCGCCGTCCTCCTGCTCCTGCCGGTGGATCTGACCCAGCGCGTGCAGCCGGGCGACGACGTCGTAGCGGTCGGCGGGAATGCGCAGGAGCCTCGGCCCAGAGCCGGGCGCCGCAAGCTCGCGGCAGCGCTCCGCCAGCGTGTCGAGACCCGCGCCGGTTAACGCGCTCAGGAAGACAGCGTTCGGAACCAGGCGCCGCGCCGCGGCGATCTGGTTCGGATCCGCGGCGTCGGTCTTGTTGAAGACGGTGAGCGTCGGGCGGCCGGCCGCGCCCAATTCGTCCAGGACACCCAAGGTGGTGGTCCGGTGCTTCTCCCAGTGGGGGCTCGTCACATCGAGGACGTGGATGAGGAAATCGGCGACGGCCACCTCCTCCAGCGTGGCCTTGAAGGCCTCGACAAGGCCATGGGGCAGCCGGCGGATGAAGCCCACCGTGTCGGTAAGCAGCACCTTCCGGTTGCCGGGCAGCGTGAGCTGCCGGGTCGTCGGATCGAGCGTCGCGAACAGCCGGTTTTCCGCGAGGACCCGGGCGCCCGTCAGGGCGTTGAGCAGCGAGGACTTGCCCGCGTTGGTATACCCAACGATCGAGGCCGTCGGCACGGGAATGCGCAGCCGGCGCCGCCGCTGCACGTTCCGGTGGCGGACGACGGCCGCAAGTTCCAGCTTGAGCTGCGCGATCCGGGCCCGGACGACCCGGCGGTCCTGTTCGAGCTGCGTCTCCCCCTCGCCCCCCATCGCGCCCCGGCCGCGCTGGCGGGACAGATGGGTCCATGCCCGGGTGAGCCGCGGCAGCGAGTATTCCTGCCGGGCAAGCGCGACCTGGAGCCGAGCTTCGCGCGTCCGGGCCCTGTCCGCGAACACCTCCAGGATCACTTCCTGACGGTCGATGACCGCCCGGCCGGCGAGTTCCTCCCAGTTCCTCTGCTGCCCGGGCGACAGCGCGGCGTCGAACACGATAACGTCGGCCTCGTCCGCCTTCGCGAGCCCGGCGATTTCCTGTGCCTTGCCCCGCCCGAGCAGGAGCGCGGACGAGGGCTCGCGCAAGCGGACGAGGTCGGCGCGGGTGATTTCGAAGCCGAGGTTCTCCGTCAGCTCGGTGAGCTCGGCGAGCAGCTCCTCCCCTTCCCCCAGGGGCATTTCGGCAGTCTGGACGCCGACAAGGAACGCCCGCTTGGGCGCGTCCGCATGATCCTGGGTATCCGCCATGCCCCCATTGACCCGCCGATCGGGCCGAACTTCAACCACCGAATGGCCGAGGACGGGCTCCGCGCTTAAGTCCGAGAGCTTGAAAGAATTCTCCAAGGAAACGAATCCACCCTGGGCCGAAGCATCCGAAGGGGCTTCCCGCCTTGACCTGCCTTCAAACGGCCGCACCCTTCTTCCTTTGCTCCCTTCCTTGCCCGGTGGTGTAAAGGTAGCACAGCAGACTTTGACTCTGTTAGTTCTGGTTCGAATCCAGGCCGGGCAGCCAGCGCCCCTTACTTCGTCAGCGATGCGCGTCCCAAGCGCGCCCTTTCGAAGACAGGGATTCCGACACGCCTGATATGATCGGCCACGGCCGCGTCGGCGTTCTCGGCCCAGATGATCAGGCTGAACCGATAAGGAAGGAACGCCAAGGACGGCGCACGTGCGGCGGACGCTAACCTGGGCTTGACCTGCACGGATTATTCATACACTGGTTTTGCATGAGTTGGAAGACGATCACTCTCGATCTGGAGGCATTTGGTCTCCTAAAAAAGGCCAAGCGGGCACGTGAATCCTATGGCGACGTGGTGCGTCGCGTATTGGCCGATGAAGCGGTCATGGACATCGACAAGAACCTGGACGCACTTTTTCAAAAGTACGATCGCCCGCCGGTAGACGTGGCGCTTTTGCGTCGTCGGCAAAAGTATCCGCCCCATTCCGGCAGACCGGCGCCTTGGCGCAGCCGCCCTCATGCTGCTTGACACGACGTTTTTCATCGATCTGGCCGATGAAAAACAGTCGCGACACCCTGGTCCGGCGCAGACCTTTTTGCGCATTCATCGCCATGTCCCGCATCAGGTCAGCGTCGTGACCATCGGGGAATTCGCCGTGGGGGCCGAGGCTGCTTTTGTGCGCCATTTCTTTCGCGGGTTTCAACCGCGGGCATTGGGGAGGGAATTGGCGATTTATGCGGGTCGATTGCAGGCAAGGCTCCCGTTCGAGCTTGGCGAGAATGACCTCTGGATCGCGGCCACGGCGTCGTATTATGGGTTGCCGCTGGTTTCCCGCGATAAGGTTTTCGCAGGAGTTTCCGGGCTCAAGGTGCTGACCTATTAACCCTGTCACCTGGATCGTCCCAAGCATGGGAGCGAATTTGAGCCGAAAACCTCTGCCGCCACCGACCGCGCCGCTGGAAGAAGAGCTCCGTCGGCTGGCAATCCATTATCGTGCCTTCGCCAAATAACGGCCATGCCTTTGCCCTCCGGGAATTCGCAGGCATTGGCTTGTGAAAGCTCAATAACGCGCCCGAGAGCGCCCCGCGATGACGCCGCAGGTGTGCGCCGTCGAACGAGCGCCGCGAGGCGCGCTCGACGGGTCGAAGCCTGCGTTCGGGCTCGCGCTTTCGCCGGCTGCCGTGATTGAACTGACCCGATATGACCGCCTCAACCGAATCCGGTTTGCCCACGACAGTCCGCCACCGGCGCGAATCGATCATGCTGCTGCCGTTCGTCCGCGACGAACGCGCGAGCCTGCCGCTTCCGCTTCGGCGTCCGCTGGCGCCGGGCGCGAGCCTCGCCGGCGTGCCGGCGGCCTTGCGCGCCCGCATCGGGAAGAACCTCGTCTCGACCGCCTTTCCTTACGCGCAGTGGCTCCAGACCGAAGGCCGCTACGCCTCGGCCGACCTCGACTTGCTGGAATTGGAGAACCCGCGCTGGCGGGTTGTCGTGTGCGCGAACTTGGGCGGCCGCGTGCTGCGCGTCTATGATCGCCGGGCGCAACGCGACCTGCTGCTGCAGCCGCCGCTGCTGTATCAAGGCGTCGTGGGACTGGCCGGCGCGTGGTTCATCGGCGGAGTGGAATTCAACGCTTTTCGCTGGGGCCACAACATCCACGGCTCGTCGGCGATCGAAACGAGCCGGCTGCGGCTGCGCGACGGCACGCAGGCGGTGGAATTCGGCGCCTGCGACGAACGGTTCGGGTGCGCGTGGCGCGTGCAGATCGCCCTCGGCCAGGCGCAGGTTTTCTTCCGCGTCGAGCTCGCCAATCACGGCGCCGAGCCGCAGCCGGATTACTGGTGGACCAATCTCGCCGTGCCCGCCCACCGGCACACCCGAATCCTGGGCGCGCCTGGGCCAATGCTGCATCATGGGATGTTTCGGATCGGTTACCAGCACGACGCCTGGCCGAGGCTGCACGGACGGGATTGGTCGCGGTGGCCGGAGCACCATGAGATCGTCTCGGCCTATCTCTACGAGAACCGCAGCCCTTTCTTCGGCTATCTCGACGAACGAGACGGCTTCGCCCTCGTGCATCAGGCCGATCCGGCGATCTGCCGCGGCCGCAAGCTCTGGAGCGTCGGCGCCGGCGGGCGCGACATCTTCTCCGATCGGCTGCTCGAAACGGCCGCGACGTCGTATCTTGAGCTGCAGAGCGGGCTAAGCCCCATGCAAGTCGAAGCCGGCGTCCTCAAGCCGGGCGAGCGCCGCGCTTGGACGGAGAGCTTGGGCGCGGTCACGTTGCCGGATGCTGCCGGCGACGAATCGTATCCCGCGCTCTTCGCGCGTTACGAGCAGGCCGCCGCCGAGGCCATGGGCGCCGAATATCGGGCCCGAAGTTCCGCCGAATCGTGGACGGTCGCGGACCGTGAGCTCGTCACCGAATCCGCCCCGCGGGTGGCGCTTTCCGCCCGCATCGTTCTCGAACCGGAACGCGTGACAGCCGCCGAGGTGTCGGAGACGGTCGCGAACGGATGGGTCGCGGGCGCATCCTGGCGGCGGAAACTCGCCGAATTGGAGGCGGGAGATCAACTCACAGAGGCCGGGCATCTGGCGCTTGCAGCGGCCGAGCTCGACGCCGATCGCACCGACGAGGCGGCCCGGCGGCTGCGCCGGCTTGCCTCGGGAGACACTCCAATCGGCGGCTGGGCGGCCTATCTGCTCGGGTTGCAGAGTGGCGAACTGGCGGTCCTTGAGCGGGCGGCCCGCCTGCTGCCGCAGCGCGCCGAAACATGGCTCGCGCTCGATCGCGCCCTCGCGCAGCAGCGCAGGCATGCCGAACGGGAGCGGCTTTGGCAACGCGCTCCCGCCCCCCTGCTGTCGCGCGACGACGTTCGCGCGGCCCAGGCGGCGCTCGCGCACGCGCTCGGCCAGTGGCCGCGTGCCCGGGAACTGCTGACGGCGCCGTTCGTCACCATCCCCGAAGGGGCCCCGACGGTGTGGCTCCTTTATCGCGAAGCGTTCGCGGCCGAGGCGTTCGCGTTGGCGGGAGCGGGCGATGACTCCGGGGCCGCGTCGATGCTGGTCCGCGCCGGCCAGCCCGCGCCGCAGTTCGGCATGGGGCGCGACGAGGCGGGATGGGGCGCCGATCTGCTTTATTACCGGTGGCGGATCGCCGCGAAAGCCGGACGGCTTCTCGAAGCCGCGCTGCTGGTGGAGCAAGCCATGCAACTCGACGCCTATGTGGGCGGCGTTGCCGCGGCCTATCTCGCGCGGCTGGCCCGCGAGGCGGGGCATCCTTCCGCGCAGTCCCGACTGGAGGCTTTGCGCGCCTGGAGCCGGGACGGCGGCGTGGAAGGGGATGGCTTCACGCCCCTGCGCGCGATCCTCGTCGAGGCGTTGGCGAGCGGCCGCTCGGATGGCTGGCGGGCCATGCTCGACGACCCGCTCTACGGCTATCGCGCCGCCTTCGAGCTTGCCGCGGCCGGTTCCCCTTCCCTCCCCCATAGCTCCGCCCCCGCTGGGGCGCCCTATGCGGGATGCTGATCGGCGGAGCGCTCATGATCGCCGGCGACGTTCTCTGGGAACGCCTCGGCGTTCGGATTGCCGCATCCCCGCTCATCTCCCTCGCAAGCGCCGGCGTCGTGATGGTCCTCGCCGCCGTCATCGGCCTCGGATGGCCGCTGCGCCGCGCGATCACGGTGAACAACGATCATCTCCTCCGAAGCGATCTTGAATGAGGCGGGAGAACGGACGCACAGTCCTTGAAGTCCTAAAGCCCATGTCAACCGATCAAGCTTTTCAGGCATTCCCGGCGGTCTGAGATCCCGCCTCATCGGTTCTTCACCGCCAGAATGATATCCTGGTAGGCTAAATCGATCAGATCGGCTTCGGATTTGCGCCAGGCGCCGAAGCGGATCGGGGCGCCGAGGCGGAAGCCGTGGCGCTCCAGACGCTCCCGGATTTGCGGCTCGGGATAGGCGACCGCAAGCTCGGGGCGGTCGGCGTCTTCGCAGGCGTGATCCGGGCGATCGTGACGAAAGGACAGGCCCTGCCGGCGCTCACGCAAGGCGGCGCGGGTCTCGTCGTTCAAAAGAAAGAAGGTGGCGAACAGCCGACCGCCCGGCGCCAGGACCCGCGCGGTTTCCCGCAGATAAAGTTCGACGGCGGCGGGCAGGAGGTGCGTGAACACCGATGTCGCGAAGGCAAGGTCGAACGAACCGTCGGGATACGGGAACCGCACTGCGCCGGGCTCGATCCGGCCCTTCGGATTGTAATATTTGTTCCGGATGTCGACGGCCGCGAATTCGAAGCGGGCGTCCTTCGCGGTGATGTGCTTTCGGCACCAGTCGATCGCGCTCTTCGACACATCGAATCCAAAGTAGGAGCCCCCTTCCAGATAGCCCATCATCGGCACGGCGACCCGGCCGCAGCCGCAGCCGATGTCGAGGATGCGATCCCCGGGGCCGAGCCCGCCGAATTGGGTCAGATGCCGGAAGAGCTTTTGGCCGACGGCGTCGAAATCGCCGCCGCCCACCATGTCGATCAGACGCCGAGATGGCCGGGCGGGCTTGCCCCGGACCCGGGTGTTCCATCGAACGCGAAACTCGTCGAGGAGGTAAACGAGACGCATCGGTCACCTGCGTAGGGGCGAGCGAATCCGAATCAAGCGAATTCGAGCCTCCGAACGGTTCATGGTCACAAATCGGCGCAGCGTTTGTCTATGGAACCGAGAACTATGTGATGAAACCGTTTCTTGCGCCAATCGACAGACCGCGAGGGGTGGCGATGAAGCTAGCCTACTATTTCGCCGGCAAAGAGTTCGGCAAGGTGCCGACGCCGATCAAAGTGTATGGCGCCCGGTTGCCGGTGGCGTTCGGGCTCTTTTACGGAAAGGTGGGGAAACTCGACAAGAAGTTGCAGTTGCCGGTCGAGACCATCTATCTCATCCGCGATCAGGTGGCGCGTCTGAATGTCTGCCTCTTCTGCATGGACATAGGGCGGGCGTTCGTCGTCAAGGCGGGCCTGAACGAGGCCAAGTTCGACGCCCTGGACCAGTATCGCACGAGCCCGCTCTTCAGCGAGGCGGAGCGCGCCGCCCTTGATTACGCGACGCAATTGACGCGCGAACGGAATGTCGCCCCAGAAACCTTTGCGGAACTCGCCCGTCATTATTCCGAGCGCGGCATCTGCGAGATCGTCTGGGTGGTGGCCACCGAGCACCTGTACAACGTGACGAACATCGGCCACAACATCCACTCGGACATGCTCTGCGAGGCCGTCCGAAAGAACTGACTTCGAAGAACCGGACCCTTGCGGGGCCGCACTGGCCCCGCTGGAGGCGGGCATGGGCGCGGGCTCACCGGGCTCGTGCTGGCGCCCGGAGCGACCGAAGCCCGCAAATTTGCACAGAGGCATGCGGCCGGGGTGGGCGACGCCGGTTACTTCGATTCCCTGCTTTTCGGATGGCGGCACCGGGCGACGATCGCCATATTGCCCTTTCACCATGAATGCCCGATCGATTGCCGTTTTCCTTTTGGGGGTCGCATCGGCGTGGCCGGCGCAGGGCGCCGTGGCGCCGGCCAGGCCCATGCCGGTGAAGGAATTTCCGCCGAAGGACGTGCGCCTGCTGCCCGGCCCCTTTCGGCGCGCGATGGAGCGGGACGCGAAGTACCTCCTGAGCCTCGATCCGGACCGGCTGCTCAGCGGCTTCCGGACGCAGGCCGGACTCAAGCCCAAGGCCCCCCTTTACGGCGGATGGGAGCGGACCAACCTGGCCGGCCATACGCTGGGCCATTACCTTTCGGCCTGCTCGCGCATGTATCAGGACACCGGCGACCGCCGATTTCTCGACCGGGTCGATTACATCGTGGCCCAGCTCGCCGAGTGCCAGAGGGCGATCGGCAGCGGCTACGTGGCGGCGATTCCCGACGGCAAACAGGTCTTCGGCGATCTTGCGCAGGGGAAGATCGAATCCCAAGGCTTCAACCTCAACGGAGGGTGGTCGCCGTGGTACACGATCCACAAGGAGATGGCCGGACTCGTCGACGCGTACCGGTTCTGCGGCGACGCCCAGGCGCTGACCGTGGCGCGGGGACTGGCCGATTGGACGGGCGCGGTGACGAAAAACCTCTCGCACGCGCAGTGGCAGAAAATGCTGGTCTGCGAATACGGCGGGATGAACGAGGCCCTGGCCAACCTCTATGGCCTGACAGGCGATCGGCGTTATCTCGCGTTGGCCGAGAAATTCTACGACGACGCCGTCCTGGCCCCACTGGCCGCGGGCCATGACGATCTGAGCGGAAAGCACGACAACACGCAGGTTCCGAAGATCGTCGGTGCCGCCCGGCTCTACGAGCTCACCGGCAAGCCGCGCTACGGGAATCTGGCCCGTTTCTTCTGGGAGCGGGTCGCCTTGCACCGCTCCTATGTCA
>JBOHXF010000068.1:0-2403 GCA_050737455.1 Opitutaceae bacterium
GCGAAAATGGCCGCCGGCACCGGCGGGACGCCTCTCGGGGATTGGCGGCGGCGGCTCCTACGAGACGACCGCCTTGTCAGAAAGATAGGCGGCGACGGTCCCGGTGAGATCGCTCACCATCGCGACCTTGTCGAGGAGCACTTCGGCGCCGGCCAGCTTGGCGTGTTCGCGCATGTTGCGATCCGCGCACGAGCTCATCAGGAGCACCTTGGCGTGCTCAAAGCGGCCGTCGGCCTTGATGGCGCGGCAGACACTGTAGCCGTCCATCATCGGCATCTGGATGTCCACCATGAACAGGTCGGGAAGGATGTCCACGGCCAGCCACAGGCCGTCGGGCCCGTTCGAGGCGGCGGTGACCGCGTGTCCGGCGAGACCCAGCGTGAACGCCAGGGTTTCGCGGACACCGTCGCTGTCATCGATGACGAATATCTTGGCCACGGCGAAGTTGGAACGGATTTTCCAGGATTTTGATTCGGGTTGATATCGGTGACGAGAGGTAAAAACACTCAGAAAGCGCGTAGGGGACTGCCTTACATTCGGCTCCCGCCCGGAGCCCGGAGTTGCGTCGGTGCCCAAGGTGGCCCAATGATTGCGTGCGGGGCGCCCGCTTGCTCCCGTCCTTCCCGGGAGTCCCGTCGTCAACATCCCTTCGATCTTATCCATGAAATACTTGCGCGTCTTCCTGCTCATCGCGCCGCTTTCGCTCTGCGCTTTCGCCCGTGCCGACGTCGAAACCCTGGTCTGCATCCGACATGGCGAGAAGACCCCCACTGAGCTGGGGCAGTTGACCGTGCGCGGCCTCAACCGATCCCTGGCCCTTCCGAAGGTGCTCGTCGGGCGTTATGGCGTGCCCCAATATATCTTCGCGCCGGATCCGGCCAAGGACCTGATCGGCGGCGGTTCCGGTCCATTGGAGTGCTACGTGCGGCCGCTCGCGACGATCGAGCCGACGGCCATCATGTGCGGATTGCCGGTGGACACGGACTTCGGCTATCTTCAGACCGAGGGGCTGGAAAGCGAGCTGCTCAAGCCGACCTATCAGAACGCGCTCGTCTTCATCGCATGGGAGCACGGGATGCTCGCGCAATTCATCACGCAGATCGCAACCGACGCCGGGGGCATGCCGGTCGCGGCGATCTCATGGCCCGAGAATGATTACGACAGCATCTATGTCGTCCGCATCGAGCGTGAGGACGGTCGCACAACGGTCACGATCACGCACCAGCATGAGGGCTTGAACGGCCTGAGCACCCGCTTTCCGGGTCCGGCGGGCCTCGGAAACGGGGCCGGAGCCGGCCAGCCCAGCGAGACCTCGCTTCAGTGAAATTTCCGCATCCTTCCCGCCGTAGCCTGGCACGCGGCTTCGTGGCCGTTCGAGCCGCTTCGCGTCCGGCTTGCGAGGGCGGAGGCGATCGGGGTTCCGGTCGCGCTCCAACCGGAGCATCACGGGAAAACCGGGTGCGGGCATTCGCCCTGGCTTCCGCTCGTCCGGTTTGCGGTGAGGACACCGCGAACCCAGTTTCCCTCATTCGGGAGGCCCGCCAGGCTTCCCAGGCATTCGCGCCAGGCGCATGAATCCTCGCGGAGGCAAATCGGAAACGAGCGCGAAGCGCGGCGCGCCGGCCGCCCGGCAGACCGCTTCGGCGGCGAGGTGACCTGAGCGCGCGGCGCTCTCCATCGTCGACGGCCAGCCGGTCGCCGTCCAATCGCCGGCGAGGAAGCCGTTCGACCAGGGTGACGCGGAAGCAGGCCGTGCGGCGTCGATCCCGGGCGTCACCGCGAAGGTCGCGCGGAGTTCCTTGACGAACGCGGCCTTTTCGAGCCGGGCCGACCGCACGGATGGGAAGAACTCGGCAAGTTCACGGACGGCCTGCGCGATCGCGCGTTCGCCCGGCAGGGCCGCGAACGCGGGCGAAGCGCTGACCACCAGCTCCACGTAGCTGCCGGCGGTCTTGCGCCAGGGCTGCAGGCGGCTCTTGTTGAAGAGCCAATGGATCTCGCGGTCGAGGAGCACCGCGTGATCGAGCGCGGTGATCTCGCGGTCGAACCAGAGATGGGCGCTGCAGATGGGCCGATGCTCGTGGCGTTCGAGTTGGGCGGCCAGGCCGGCGGCGCCTGGAGCCCCCGGCAGGGCGGGCAGCAGCTTCGCCAGGGCTTCGAACGGCAGGGCGAGAACGAGAAAATCCGACTGCGGCGCTTCGGGCCGGTTTGTGGCGACGGTCCATTTCCGGCCCGGCTCGTTCCAGGAAGCGGATTCCACGCGCGCATCGAAGAGGACCCGGGAGCCGCGGCGCTCGAGGTATTCCACGGCGGCCGCGTAGAGCCGGCCGAGCGGCACCTCGCTGAGACCCATTCGGCCCGCCTCCGCGGAATTCATGAAAAGCTCCCGCACCACCTTCGCGG
>JBOHXF010000069.1:0-6580 GCA_050737455.1 Opitutaceae bacterium
CCGCACACCTCTGCCAATGCCTGTTTCTCGCCCAGGGAAAGCTGCTTTTCCCAATGGGAACGCAGCTTGTCGGCCGTCGAGTTCTTGATTTTTCGGCGGCGGCGCTCATGCGCGATGCGCGTCCGCAGTTCTCCAACGTCTCCCTTGAATCCCTCGGCGATCTGCCGCTCGGCTTCCGCCTCGATCTGCTGATGACGCTTCGAAAACCGAGAAATGACGCTCGCCGGCATACCCTTGATCTCGAAGTTGCGGGCGTTGTTCTCGATTTCATAGCCCAGGGTTCTCAGCCCTCTTGCCACCTCGTGAAAGTAGAGGTTTTCGACGAACTTCTGCGCCCGGTACATGCCGACCGTTTGCAGCGCCTTCCACCGGCCCTCAACTGGGTCGAAGGTCGCGTTAAAAGCGACGCAATGCGTGTGCAAATGTGGGTCCAATTCTCGGCTGGTCTCGTGCTGAAAACAGGCGGCCGCGAAATTGCCGGTGACCCGTTCGGCATTCTGCTTTCGCCTGCGGACACGCGTCTCAGTGAACTTCTCAAGCTCCTTCATCGCGATCCCGACCGCTCGGCTGTGCAACTCCACGATCCGAGGGTCTTGGTACAGCGCCACGACCGAAACGCTTTTCGGCGGACTGATCACGAAGTCGTGAAAGATGCGACGGTTCGGCGCCGTCCTTCCCTCCTCCCGCCGAACGCCGTTATGCCGCTGCGTCAGCCATTTCCCGGTCTCGGGATGGCGTCCCTCGCATAGCGCAAGGAAGTCCTTCTGCTTGACCGACCCGGATAGACCGAGGTCGAAAGCTCCCTGGCCGATCCATTCGCCGACAACCTTTTGACCCTCGGCGTAGTATTCGCCGACGCAAAGGTGCTCCCGAAAATACTCGCGAGCGTTGCGAAGGCTCAACTGTGGTCTTGGCCGCAGCACGGCTGCGTCCAACCGGACACGGTTCACCGCGTGACGCCAGCGTCGGCAGCTACTGAATTTAGGGTATGCCGCCTCCGCTTTTTTCCGTAGCGCTCGTCTCCCGATCCGCCAATCCGAAACGCATTCGCGTTTCCATTCAAATGCACGACACATTACCCCTTGCGTTTTTCGCAACGTCACCGACTGCCGGATACGACATCAGTGGACACCAGTGTCACGCGCGACAAGCTGTCGCAAAAGCGATCCCGAGCGAGCGAGGCGCTCTGTTCGGGCCGCGCCTCGCGCTCCAGGCCCGCCCTCCCGCTCACCGTTTGGCGGGTCGGGCCGCGTTGCGGCTTTCGTCGCCCCGTCCCCGGTTCGCTCCGCCAGCTACGGAAGAATCCGTAGGCGGCCTACCCTAAATTCAGTAGGAGCCCGTCATTGCCCGCGCCGGCCGCCGGGGCATTGGTGGGCCGCAGCAATGAAAGGAATCAACGATGAACCTTACCGAACTGAATCCGTCCGCTTCGCAGACCGCTCACCGCGTCGAATTCTTCCGCCTGCCGGCGCCAGGGAAGCGCGATCCGTACTTCGGGCTCTCGCGTAGCTGGTACTACAAATTCGCGACCCTCGGCGAAATCACGATGGTCTCCATCCGGCAGCGCGGCGCCCTGCGCGGCGTGCGGCTCGTGGCCTATGACTCCGTGACGGCCTATGTGCGGCGAGCCGCCCAAACTGACGGCGGCGTTGGGACGGAAAATCAAAGCGATGAGCGAACCCTCAAGACATCGTTGTCGCGCAGAGCCACGAGCGATGCCGCCGAGACCGCGACGACGGCAAGCGTTTTGCCCGTGGCCCCGAGGACTTCCGCCGAATAGCCTTCGCTTCCGTCGATGGACCGGTGGCGTTCGACCAATCGAACGAGGTCTCCCCGACGAAGACCGCATTCGGGCAAGTCGTGAACGAGAGCCACGTCTTCGTAGAGTTGGAAGGACATCGCATGCAATGTGTCCAGGGACGGCCAAATTCAGGAGAGAGGGAGGAAGACCACCTGCATGTTCCATTCGGACGTGTCGCTGCATTCGGCCAGGAGCAGGAGGTCGTCAATTATGGCGGAGAGGGAGGCTTTCTGACTGACGACAAACAGCCCGGTCATCGGTTGATTCGCCGTCATTCGATCCTTGGCGTAACCCGGCATCGTATTTGCGTCATGGGTGAGAACCAAGCGGCCTTCCCGTGCCGCCCATTCCAAAATGATCGGGTCATCCGTGTTTCCGAGCCCAACGTCCTGCGCCCTCACGAGGTCAATCAACGGGTGGCGTCGCAGCACGCCACGAACGATGTCGTTGCTGAAATTCTCATCCGCCAGAAGCCGAAGCATGGCTTATCCGGCGGTGGCGGCGCGGCGGGCTAGAAGGCGGGCGCGTAGGCCCCGAGGATCAAAGTGCGTTTCGATCTCTTGCCGAAGGGTTGCAGCTTCCTTCTGGCGGGTCTCCAGGTAAGCATCCACTTCCGCTGCGTGCTGAAGGTAGTGGGCAATGACCTGATAAACGTCTGCCAGGGAAAGGGTAGGAAACTGTTGAACAATCTCCTCCGCAGTCGCCCCAGACCGAAAGGCGGTGACGACGGTGTCCAACGTCACGCGCGTGCCACCGACCCGGATAACTCCTTTGGCATCCGTGACGAGAGGGACCTGCGCGGTGGCGGGCGTGATTGCCATGGGATCAGCTTGGCGATTTTGAATGGGAAAACAAGGCCGATGACGGCCCTGTTCACAGCAGCTTGGGGAGCTTTTCTAGCGCCAACCGCTTGGCGGCGGTTTCGACGTGCGTGTAATGACGGCTGATCGCGGTGCTGGCGTGGCCGATGATGTCCATTGCGACGGCCTCGGGAACGCCCGCGTTCTTGAGAAGGCTGGTCGATGTGTGTCGAAGGGAGTGAAAGGAAATTTCGCTGACCGGGCGGCGCTCCGAACGGCCTCTGCCAGTTTCCTCCTTGCTGCGAGGTTGGGCCATGCCGGCGGCGACGAGAATGGCGTGGAATTGCTGTGAAAGGCGGCTATCGCTGGCATCCCGGCTGGCAATGGCGTGGGCCTCCGGGAACAAGGGGGCCGACGGATCGTCGCCGGCTGGCGTCGTTTGGAGTTGGGCCAGCAGGGGAGAGGCGAGCGGGATCACCATGCGCCGGCCGGTCTTGGCGGTGACAAAGCGAAGCTCCTTGTTTTCCGTGTCGATGTTCTGCCAGGTGAGGCGGGCGATGTCCTTGAGGCGCTGGCCGGTGTAGAGGCCAAAAAGGAGGATTCCTTTCCATTCACCGGAGGCGTGCAGAAGAATCGTTCGGAGCTCGTCCACGGTGAAGGGACGACGTTCCGGGCGGTCGGCGTCCCGGCGCTTGATGATGTCGAGTTTCGCGGCCGGGTTGTCCTGGGCCAACCCGTCTTTGTACGCCGCGCCGAGAGCGACCCGGAGGTATTTGAGGGACTTGTTGGCGTTGGCGGCGGACGTGCGCTTCAAAACATCGTCCCGAAATTTGGCCACGTCGGTTTTGGTCAATTGCGAGATATCGACCTCGGCGCGAGGACCGAGCGACTTGAGGAAATCTCGGATCACTTGGGCATAGGCTTGCGCCGTCCGAACCGCCGTATCCGTCTTCCGCTTTGCTGCCCATTCGTTCAGGAAGTCACTGGCGACGGCGGACCGGAGCGGTTCGTTGCTGACCGCCTCATAAATGTTCGCGAGGACGCGGCGGGCCTGGGCCTCGCCGAGGCGCTTTTCGGCGGCGAGGCGCGCGGCTTTCTCCCATTCGGCAGCCACGGCCTGCGCCTGCTTGCGCTTGGATTGCTTGGTTGACCGCTGGACACGGCGACCGTCCGGGGCCGTGAAGCACGCGAAGAAATATGGGGACCGGGCCTTTTTTCTCAGGGACGCCATAGCTATCGGCGCATCGATTCGACGCGCTTGATTGGTGACAACAAAAGTGGCAACAAGTGCCTGCGTTTTCTAGCGTTTTTCGATGTCCTCTCCCTCTGAGCGAATGTCAATGAACGCCAAAACGGAAATCACTGGTTCGAGTCCAGTAGCGTCCACCATTTCCAGTTCCCGCCCTCAACCAACCCGACACTGCGCGCTCGCTCGGAGAGTAGTGAATCCAGCAGCGTCCACCTCCTGAGCCAGAGGGTCGGTCTTTATCCAACGACGATCTCCCCGCGCTCGAAGGCGGCGCGGACCGGATTTATTGTTCACGATGCCTGAGGTGCTCATTCCAGGCACTGACGATGACATCCTTGTGCTCTTCCGCAAAGGCAACGCGACCGGGCCGGCCAGGTGACGTCTCGCGCCTGTTCCGCCTCGAACCGAAGCCGGGGCGCGGCAGCTGCATCAGCGTGAAACGATTTTCGCGGACTTGATGTAATCTAGGTGGGGGAAGTCCTTGGTCAGGTACGCATTGCCTTCCGCCGTGATCATGTCCTGGTCGGGGGTTTCGCCGTAGCCGGCGTAGATCTTGTCGACCGCGCTCATGCCGCTCACCACCTGCCCGAAGGGGGCGAAGCCCATCTTGTCGAGGTTGGGGTTGTCGGCGAGGCTGATGAAGAGCTGGGTGGTGCGCGAATTCGGCTCAGCGGTCGCGGCGAACGCCAGGCTCCCGCGCACGTTGGAGCGCTTCACCGGGTCGTCCTTGATCGGCACCTGCCAGGCCAGGGTCCGGGCGGGGTCGCCGGAGAGGCCGAACTGGACCACGAAGCCGGGCACGACCCGGAAGAACCGGTCGCCGTCGAAGTAGCCCGATTTGACGAGGTTGTAGAACCGGTCCGCGCCGAACGGGGCGTCGGCCCGGGTCACGGCGATGGTCACCGGTCCTTCCGAAGTGGCGAACCGGACCCGGAAGTGCTGGGGTGCGATTTCGTTGCGGGGCGCCGGAAAGTTTCTGGCGCAGCCGCCGGCCAGGAGGCCGGCGAGGACGAGGGCGAACGCGAATCTCATGGATGTCGTCAATGAATGGATTGCCTGCTTCCGATTTGAACGCAGGCTGGCCGATTCGAAAGACCTAAGTGCAAACCGAGAAAGACAGCCGCCGGCTCATCGGCGCCGCTTGGGCGATCCTGGTTGCCGGGATCGCGGCTGGCGTCGTCATTTTCTTGACGGCGCAGCCCGATGCGCCGAATCCGCTGGGGTACGATCCCAAGAACACGAAGGAGTATGTGCGGGAGATGGAGCTTTACGGCGGGCAGGCGAACATCTTCGCCGCGGAAATCACGGATTGGTTCCGGGGGCTCTGGCACGGCAAAGAGCTGGCCTTCACCGTGGCGGCGCTCGCTTTGATCGTGGCCTGGGTCCTGTGGTTCTTCGGGACGCATCCGCCGCCCGAAGAGGCCGAGGACGGAAAACGCGTGCAGCGGTGAAAAGCGGCACCACCGCATCGCCAGGTAGAACGCGGGCGGCCTGGCGGCTTTGAGCGGGATATTTGCGGTGGGGATGACGTCTCGCGGCCGGTGGCTCGGCCGTGTCCTCGACCGAACGGGATCAACGATATATTGTAAGTTGCTTATGATCGGTTACAACGAACATTGTCGCACCATCCGACCAAAAGCCCTTAATGCGGGCTGCGGCCGTACCGATCTACCTATCGGCCCCTAGCGGGCCCGCCATGTCCGATATCCATCACATCGGCGGCCATTTGGATGCCGCCGGCTCTTACCAGGCTTACCTGGAGCGCGCGCGAGCGGCCCGGCTGGCGCGGCGAGCGGCTTTGCCCGACGGCGGGCTCCTGAGCTTCGATTCCGCGATCGATCCCGATCGCGACGCAGGCGACGAGCGCGGCCAGGATCGGGAGGAGCCGGAGGACGAGCAGGGCGGCGAAACCGAGGGCCGCCACGAGCTGAACGAGCAGGCGTAGGCCGGCCAAACCCGGCCGGAGCGCGTCAGGCGGACGACGCCCGCCCGCGCGGAGGAATGGCGGCGAGGCGGGCCAATTCGCGGTGGATGCGGCCCACCCGCTCAACCTGGCCCTTGGCGGGGAATCGTTCGTAGAATCCCTCATTGCGAAAGGCGCGCGTCTGCTCGGACCACGGCGCGAGGCGGACGGCCCACCGCGCCACACGTCCGTCCGCCGGATCGGCGTCCTTGGAGGACAGGTCGGCGCAGACGCGGACGAGCGCCTTCAGCGTGACCGGCTTGGTCACCATGAAGCCCGAATCCCCCCAGGCCTCGCCCCAGGCCTGGGCGGAGGCCTTGAGGAAGTCCCGGACGATCTCATAGTAGCGGTAGGCCGCCCGTTTGTCCGCGCCGGCGGGTTCGATCTCCTTCCAGGCCTGCTTCGCCCAGCGGTGAATCTCGTTGAAGAGTTCGGCCTGGAGAATCCACTTCTCCTGTTTGCTCCGGCCGCCGAGCCGGTTGATCCGGTAGCGGAGGGGGCTGTCCCCTTCGCGGTAGAGCATTTCCGCGATGTGCGCGGCGAAGCGGCGGTCGGGCTCCGCCCAGGAGACGCGCTCGTAAAGATCGACCAGGTGGCTCTTGTTGATGCGGGTCGGCGTCGAATTGATGATGACGAACATCTCCGTCGCGAAGTCTTCGCTGCGTCCGTCGAAGATGACGCACGGCACATGGATGTTGCCCGCCTCCCCGGGGTGGCTGCGCGAGTAGAACTCCAGCGCCGCGAGGCGGTGCTGGCCGTCGATGATC
>JBOHXF010000070.1:0-5508 GCA_050737455.1 Opitutaceae bacterium
TTGCGGCGGTATCGAAGCGACCGAGGCGGCAGACCTGATCGGGCCAGGAGTTTCCTCGGCTGGCGCAGATTCCGCGGAGCTGATGCATTTTGCAGTGGGCCCGGAAATGGGGCTTCGCGGATCGTCAACCCAAAATGAAAGGCGCACCCGGTCACCCCCCCAAAGCCCCCGTTGTCACGGCCCTCAGGGCAAACCCGGCGTAATCGTCCCGACCGACGCGAACATTCTTGCGGGATTGGCGGTCTTTGTGGGGGAAGAGGCCGCTCGCGGGAAGCGACCCCCCGGCCGGAATGAACCGGCGCAGTCTCGAAACCATCAAACGATTATCATCATGCCAACGAAGGCCGTCCTGCAACGGGCGCGCGCCGACGCGCGCCAAGGCAAGCAGCCCACCACCCAGGCGGGCGAATTCGTGCGCGAGGAAATGCATCGCATGGAAGAGGGCAGCGCCAACGTGCGCTCCCGGAGGCAGGCCGTGGCCATCGGCCTTTCCGAGGCGCGGCGCGCCGGCGTCAAACTGGGCGCCCCGTCCCGGGGCAAGGCTTCCGCGGCGACGCGTCGCAAGGCCAAACGGGACATCGCCATGGCGAAAGGGCGGCGCAAGCCCTCCCCTTCCCGCTCGCGCGGCGCCAAAAAGGCGGCCCGAACCCGCGTCCGGCGGGCCCGATGAATTTAACGCGCACCGCTATCGGACAAGGAAAGCCATGAACAAAGATCACAAACTCTCGGGAAAGAAAGTGGCCATTCTGGCGACGGATGGCTTTGAACAGTCGGAATTGGTCCTACCGCGCGAGGCCCTGCAGAAGGCCGGGGCAAAAACCGATATCGTCTCGCCCAACGAGCGCTCGATCCGAGGCTGGGCGGAGAATGACTTCGGCGACACCTTCAACGTCGACGTCCCTCTGAAGAAGGCGAAAGCCGACGACTATGACGCCCTGCTCCTGCCGGGCGGCGTCATGAACCCGGACACGCTTCGGACGGTCCCCGCCGCGGTGGAGTTCGTGCGCAAATTCTTTGAAACCGGCAAACCGGTCGCCGCCATTTGCCATGGCCCGCAAATGCTCATCGAGGCGGGAGCCGCGCGTGGCCGAAAACTGACTTCCTATCCTTCGCTCAAGACCGACCTGATCAATGCCGGGGCCGAATGGCGGGACGAGACCGTGGTGACCGACCGCGGCCTGGTCACCAGCCGGCGGCCGGCGGACATCCCGGCCTTCAATGAGAAGATGATCGAGGAAATCGGCGAAGGCGTCCACTCGGCCGGAGCGTCGGCCAGCCGGTGATCGGAGCGTGACAGCGGACCGGGGGCCCGGCGGGCGCGTCGCCATGAAATCGAAGCTCCTGAGCAGCACCGGAGGCCGCCGGGAATGGGCCCTGGTTTTCGATCCGGGCGACGAGGTCATGGCGGAGCTGAAGGGTTTTGCCGAGAAAGAGCACCTGCATGCGGCCCATTTCACCGGGATCGGAGCCTTTTCCGAGGTGACGGTGGCCTGGTTCGATCTGGAGAGCAGGTCCTACCGCCCGATCCGGATCCAGGAACAGGTCGAGGTACTAAGCTTCTTGGGCGACGTGGCCGAAGCGAAGGGCCGTCCTTCCGTCCATGCGCATCTCTGCGCGGCCAAGCGGGACGGCACCGCCCATGGCGGCCATCTTCAAAAGGCCACCGTCCGTCCCACCCTCGAGGTCGTGCTCATCGAGTCCCCGGCGCACCTGCGCAAGACCGACCGGCCGGAGTTCGGCTTGGCGCTTATCGACCTCGGAGAAAAGGAATCCGGCTTCCCGCCCCGCCGCGAATAACGCCCCGGGCCGGCGTCACACGCCAGATTGGCTCCGCGCACGCAGCAGGCGGTGTCGGGCGTTGGCGTTTGCCCGGCAGCTCTCGGCCAGCTGATCGGCGCTGTGAACCTCGTCGCCAAGCGCGTCGGCCACGCCCAAGCGCGCCGCCGCGCAAAACATTCGGCTCCGAGCATGCGGCTTCGCCATGCCTACGAGCGCCACGTTTGGCGCCACATTGCCGATTCCGCCAGGGGATTGAGCCATAACCTAATGAGGCTTCGCCTCAGCCCCCGCCGAAAAACTTGACCTGATCGCAATGAGTTTGGGAATTCGGGGAGTCTAGCCCGATACTGGGATTTCGATGACGCTGATTCGATTCCGGGCGAATGCCTCTTGCTCGGGGAGTTTGGTGCGCGCCTCCGGCGGAGCCGCCGCTACCTCCGCCGCCGCTTCCGCGGGCCGAAGAGTCCGGCCAGCAGCACGGCGGCCAGGCCCGTCACGAAGATGCCGTCGAATTTTCCCGCGCCGCCTATGGACGCGACGGGTGCGCCCAGGCCGCGAACGCGGCCCAGGTTCAGCAGATCCGCGCCGATCAATGTCCCAAGGCTTCCCGCCACGTAGGCGAGCGGCCCGGCGCGACGCGGCGAAATGACCACCGCGGTCGCGGCCGCGATCATGGGCGGGATGAAGATGGGCACGGCGATGCCCACCCCCGGCACCGCGTGGGCCATCCGGTGGACGGCGTAGGTGACGATCGCGATGGCCGGCAGGCAGGAAATGAAGAGCGCGTGCCGGAAAACCAGGTAGAGCGAAAGCACGAAAGGCACGACCGCTCCCCCGAGGTTCACAGCAATGACGGTGCCGGGGTGATTGACGATGATCGGCACAACATATTCAATCCCAAAGAAATCCACGATCTGACCGGCCCGCATCCGCTCGGGCGGGAGCTGCGCCACCGGAATGTTGATGTAGCTGCCGAGCAGGCAGAGCACCAGCAGCAGCAGCATGTAGCGGGGGGACACCCCCATGCTCTCGAACACATAGTGGAGCAAGCCGATCTCGATGAGCGTAATCACCACCCCGGTGAGGATCCATAGCGCCAGATAGAACGGAAACGCCTCGGGAGCGTATTGCATGGCGCCAGCGACCTGCCCCGCGAGATCACGTTCCGCCGCGGCGCCGGCCAGAAGAGTCCTGGCAATTTCGCCTTGCTCGACCGGCGCTTGCGTCTTTGACCTTCCCTCACGCCGCCGCATGCTCGGCGGAATGGCGGAAAAGATGATCGTTTGCTGGAACGGATGGAAGGACGCCGCTCTCGCCAGCGCTGGTCAGCTTGGGCGAATCAGGTAACCGGCGGGCTTCCAGGTTCCGTCGACCTCTTTGACGAAAGACACCGTTTCGACCGCGTACTTCATGTTTTCAAATGAGGCTTCGAACTGGACCACCAGGAATTCCCCTTTGATCTTTCCGGTTGGCGTGGGGGGATCCTTTTCCACCAACGACCATACCTCCCGGCGCCGGCGAATTTGTGGGCGTCAATGACATCGGATACGGAGTTCGCCTTATCGCATCTTGCTCGTCATGACCCCTTGGCTCTTACGGGCTGACGCCGACAAGGGCGCAGCAATCGGGAAAGGCGCGGGCCAAAGCCTTGTCGAAGGTGGCGAGCTTCCCGCCGTTGAACTTGGCGACCCCCGCCAAAAACCCGTCCGTGACCATGCCGTGGGTCAAGATCCTCGGCGCCACATGCCCGAGAGATTCACTGGCGCAGCCGTCGGCAGGCCCGGGCCAGAAAGAATGACCCGGGACGGCAGCTATCTCCTTCAATTTCTGCAACGCTTCCTGAGTGGAAACGTGGTGCTCGAACGCGGGGTGCGAGCAGATCCGAACGAAGCCGATCTGCGTCACGGAACAGGTGCCCCACCCCCGCTTCGATTCACGCTCGAACCATTCATTGGCCGGCCGGTGCTGCACATGGTTGGGCCACGCGAGCGCCAGGAGCGTATTAACGTCGAGAAGGAAGCCCTTCATCAGCGATCGCACTCTTGACGTCAGCGGAGGTGAAGGGCTTCGCCCCGGACGGCACCGAAAACGTCGGGAAACCGGTCTTCCGCCCCGCCGTCCGCACCGTGGATTGCGACAGCCCCTTCCGGGCGAGATCGGAGATCACGGCGCCAGCGGTCTTCTTCTCGGCGTCGGCGATCTCCTTGGCCGCTGCGAGAACCGCATCGTCGATTTCAAGCGTCGTTCTCATATTCCGCATCATCGCATCAGATGCGCAGATGTCAATCGTCGCGCCCTTTCCTTTTGCCCGGCCGAGGCTTACAGGTCGGCCGCAGGACACCTACCTTGATTGCGCCAGCTTCGCCTACGCCCTTTTCCCCGGCCGCCGCGCGGCTGAGGACATGTTCAGCTCCACGGCGGCGCGAATGAGCGCCTTCAACGCCTTTTCGTCGATCTTGTCGCCCTCATGGAAATCGATGGCGCGCCTGGTGTTGCCTTCGAGGCTGGAGTTGAAGAGGCCTGACGGGTCCTCCAACGAGGCGCCCTTGGCGAAAGTCGCTTTCACGACGCTCTTATAGGTCTCGCCGGTGCAGATGATTCCGACGTGCGACCACACCGGAACCCCTCGCCATTTCCACTCCTCAAGCACTTCAGGGTCCGCCTGCTTGATGAGAATTCGGACCCGAGCGAGCGTCTCGCCCCGCCAATCGCCCAGCTCCTTGATCCTCGCATCGATCAGCCGGGAGGGAGAGCTGCCTCCGCTTCCTTCCTTAGAATCGTCTTTTTTCTTCTTCATGGTTGTTGCCGCATTCTTCGCGGCTGTTGTAGCTCGCCCGTCATTTCAATGTCGCCGGCCGGCATTTGGCGCTTTTCGCATCTCGTCCCATCATCGTCTTCGACGTCGATCCGGCTTCATGCGTCCTGTTCCTTTTGTCGTCGAGCTTTTTCCAGAGGCCATGACAGTCCCGAGGCGGTTTTTGCCCTGGTCAAGGCGGAGAAGGGGTGGGTATGCCCAGCGGAAGAATTCCCCGCGTCTGCGACGCGGCCCAAGGCTAAAAGCGACCGGAAATGGCGCGGTCCTTTGAAGACACGCCGGAGCGTTCTCAGTTCAAGCGCAGCCGCTTCCAATTCGTGATCTCCGAGGATGGAGAGCATTTCGAGCCGCAGATTCGATTAGGCCTGATTCGCCCCAGCGAGCCGGCCGCGGCGCCATAAATCGGCCCTTTGCTCTTTCCAAAAGGCGCCTGAACGACTTTCGTCCAAGCTGCATGACTCGCGTACTGCTCACCACCACTTCGTTTCAAGACACACCCGGCGAGCATCACAAGCTGCTCGCGGACACCGGCTGGGACATCGTCCGGGCCCGCGGGCCGCTGAACGAAGCCGACACGCTCGCGCTCGTCGGGGAGGTTGACGGGTACATCTGCGGCGACGACGCCATCACGCGGAAGGTCCTGGAGAAGGCCCGCCCAAAGCTCAAAGTGCTCTCCAAATATGGCATCGGCGTCGACAAGATCGACGTGAAGAGCGCGACCGAGTTCGGCATTCCGGTCCTCTTCACGCCCGGCGTCAACCATACCACGGTCGCCGAGCACACGTTCCTCCTCCTGCTCGCCCTGGAGAAAAACCTCCTCTTCCACACCGACTCCACACGTTCCGGCGGCTGGAAGCGCAAGACCGGGCACGAACTCATGGACAAGACGATCGGGATTGTCGGGCTGGGACGGA
>JBOHXF010000071.1:0-1572 GCA_050737455.1 Opitutaceae bacterium
GGCGGCGCCCGCGGCGGGGCCGGGCTCGGCCGGCGCGCCCGCATCGGGGCGGGGCAAGGGAGCCAAAGGAGCCAAGGGGGGCGAGAGCGCCGCCGGCGCCGCGGTGTCCGCGCCATCGGGCGCCGACGACGTGCGCAAGCTCGTCGAAGTCGACGTCTTCGCGATCGAGATCGGACACGGCCTCCTCGGGCTCGCGAACGCGAAGAGCGGCGGGGACCTCCTGGCGCGCGTGACCGGCGTCCGCAAGAATCTCGCCCGCGAGCGCGGGATCATCGTTCCGGCGATTTCGGTGCGCGACAACCTCGAGCTTGAGGCGAACGATTATCGCTTCCTGGTCCGCGGCAAAGCCGTGGCCCGCGGCCAGATCATGCCGGGCCGCTGGCTGGCGATGAACGTGACGGCCAGCGGCGTCAAGTTGCGCGGGGTGCCGACCCGCGAGCCCGTGTTCAAGCTGGAGGCGACCTGGGTGGACGAGTCCGAGAAGAAGACGGCTGAGTTGAACGGCTTCACGGTCGTGGATCCGTCATCGGTCCTGATCACGCACCTTTCCGAGGTCCTTAAGGCTCACGCGCACCTGCTGCTCGGCCGCCAGGAGGTCCAGTCGCTCATCGACCACATGAAGCACAGCCAGCCGGCGCTGATCGCCGAACTGCTGCCGGACCTCGTGAGCATCGGGGTCATCCAGCGCGTCCTGCAGAATCTCCTGCGCGAGGGCCTGGCGATCCTGAACCTTCCGGTGATCCTCGAAGGCATCGCCGATTTTGCGCCGCAATCCAAGAATCCCGACGATTTGTCGGAATTGGTGCGCCGCCGGCTCGGGCTGTATTTCGTCCCCGAGTACGAATGCAAGCCGGGGACCCTCAAGGCGATCACGATCGATCCCCGGCTGGAGCAGTGGCTCGCGGGCAAGATCCACCGCACGCCGAGCGAAGTGGGGCTGTCGATCGATCCGGCCACCGGCCGCCATCTGCTGCAGGAACTGACCCGGCGCAGCGGCGAACTGGTGCAGCAGAGCCTGCCGGCGGTCGCGCTCGTTTCGGCGGAGATCCGGCTCCCGCTCCGCCGATTCCTGGAGCCGTCGTTCCCGCGGCTCGCCGTCCTCTCCTTCAGCGAGTTGCCCGGCGCAACCGAGATCGAGAACGCCGGCATCGTGGCTTTGCCCGCTCACCTTGCGCGGCCCGAACCGGCGCTCCGGTCCGATGCCGCGCTGTCCGCCGCCGGCGCGCTGAGGGCCGCATGAACCCATGAACGCATTCCTACCCCCAAACGTTCCGGGAGCCTGTTACCGCTTCATCGTATCCTCGGCCGAGGAAGCCGCGACCCTGATCCGGGAACGCCTGGGCCCCGAGGCGCGTGTCCTCAGCGTCCGCAGCGTGGAGCCGGCCGGTTTCAAGCGCCTGTGGACCGCGCCGCGCCTGGAGGTCGTGGCGCAGGTCGGCGTTCCTGAGGCGGGCGGCAACCCTGCTGCGGCCGGATCGGTCGCCGAGGACCCGGAAGAAGACCGCGGCCAACCCGCCTGGCGCGGCCCCTCGCCGCAGCCGGAACCCGATGCGGCGGCCGGGAAGGCGATCT
>JBOHXF010000072.1:0-7936 GCA_050737455.1 Opitutaceae bacterium
GGCTGGCCGTGCGCACCGGAAAGTGCCTTGAGATCACGGACCGTGGAAAGCGGGGAGTCGGGCATGGCTGGAAGTCGCGGGGCGCCGGGTCAGGGATAATAAGCCCGGCGGGCCTTCACCTGGATGAAGCGTTTCTCCGGCAGAACGCAAGCGGTGAGCGAGCCACCGAGGACGCAGCCGGTGTCGATGCCGACCGACCACTTGAGTTTGTAGATTTCTGGGCGGGGCGTGTGCCCGTAAATGACGAACGGCGGCCCGTTCCACCGATCGGCCCAGGCCGGCGCATCGGGCGCCTCGGAGCGCTTGGCGGGCCGGCCGTCGCGGGTGACGACTTGGATGCGGGTCACAATCTCCGCCGGCTGCTTCTGCCAGGGTTGGTCCGGCAGAAACCCTCCATGGACGAAAACGGTGTTGAGCTCTTCCTCCTGAAAGGTGAGGGCCATCGACTCCAGAAAGGTCCAGTCCTCCGGCCGGAGCTTTCCGAACGTGTCCAGATCGTGCTCCTTCGCGTATTTGCGATCGCCGGTCCTGCGGTACTTGAGCAGGCGCAGTTCGTGGTTGCCGAGAAGCGGGATGGCCTTGATCTGCCGCGCGAGCTCCAGCACCCGGACGCTGTCCGGCCCGCGGTTCACCAGGTCGCCCACCAGGACGACCCGGTCGTCGCGGGCGAGCTCGAGCTTTTCCACAAGTTCCGAGAATTCCGAGTGACAGCCATGGATGTCCCCGATCGCGATCAGTCGTCCGTTCATGCCGCGTTACCCGGATGTTTCAGGGAAGCCGCCGACGATCGATCGCGCCGGCGAACGGAAACGGGGCCGAAAGACGGACGGGCCGAAGGGCGATCGTCCGGAATTTTCGCTCGTTCCTGCCGGGCGGCTTCGTTCGAGGCACGGTCGGATTTCATGCGGGATTCGAATCGAGCTTTGAGCTAGCTTTGCCGGGGACTCCAAGTAAACAAGAATCCCGATGGACCTGAATTTGGAGCCGCTGGCGGCGGTGTGCAGCGCGACCGGGACGGCGTTCGCCGACGGCGACCGTGTGGTGAGCTATCTTCTGCGCGGGCCGAACCTCGAGGTCGTCCGGCGGGACGTCCTCGCCGATCGGGCGGGCGCGTTCGCGCCCGCCGGCCCCGTGGTGTGCCGCTGGATCCAGGTGTTCAAGGCGAGGCCCCCGGGCGAAAATGCCGATCGAAGGCTGAAGCTCACGGCCGAGAACCTCTTTTTCGCGCTGATCGATCCGTTGGCCGAGGCGACTCCGGAGAGCCGCCGGTTCATCCAATTCCTGGCGCTCATGCTGGAGCGCAAGAAGGTTCTTCGGCCGAGGGGGCGCGCCGCGGACGGCGGCACGATTTACGAGCATGCGGGGACGAAGCAGCGTTTCGAAATCGCGACCGACGAATTGACCCCCGCCGCGTTCGTGGCGATCCAGCGGCAATTGGGGGTCCTGGTCGGCGAGCCGAAGCCCAAGCCGGCGCCGGCTTCGGCTGCGGAACCGGCCGCGCCTTAGCCCGCAAGCATCGCCGAGCGGGTCAAGATCCGCCGAAGCGCGCGATTAAGCGAATGGATTGTGGTTAAAGCCGCACCGGCACATTTCGGCCGGCAAGGTAGCGCTTCACCTGCGGGACGGTGAAGGTGCCAAAGTGGAACAGCGAGGCCGCGAGGACGGCGCTCGCGCCGCCCTCGGCCAGCACCGCCGCAAAATGCTCCAGCGAGCCGGCGCCGCCGCTGGCGATCACGGGGACCTCCACCGCATCGCTCACCGCGCGGGTGAGTTCCAGATCGTAACCCGCCTTCGTCCCGTCGCGGTCCATGCTGGTGAGAAGGATTTCGCCGGCGCCGAGAGCCACGCCGCGGCGCGCCCATGCGACGGCGTCGAGCTCTGTGGGCCGGCGCCCGCCGTGGGTGTGGACCCGCCACCGCGCTTCCGCTCCGCCGTCGCGGCGGGCGTCGATCGCGAGGACGATGCATTGGGCGCCGAACCGGTCCGAGGCCTCGCCGATCAGCTCGGGGCGCTGGATCGCGGCCGTGTTGAGGGAGACCTTGTCGGCTCCGGCCTTGAGCATCTCTTCGATGTCGGCCACCGAGCGCAGGCCGCCTCCCACGGTGAGGGGCATGAAGCACTGCTCGGCGGTCGCCGCGACGACCTCGCGCAGGATGCGCCGCTCGTCGCTCGAGGCCGTGATGTCGAGAAAGACCAGTTCGTCCGCGCCTTGGGCGTCGTAGGCGCGGGCGCACTCGACCGGATCTCCGGCGTCGCGCAGCTCCTGGAATTTTACGCCTTTGACGACGCGTCCGGCGGCGACGTCGAGGCAGGGGATGATCCGGCGGGAAAGCATGGCCGGCCCCCGGGGATCAGCCCGCGCGCACGAGTTCGGGCTCGAAATTGACCGCGAGCCGGTAGATCTGTCCCGGTCGCATGATCAGCGGATGGTCACGGACGAGGTACTGCAGGTAATGGATTTTCCCGAAATTGGTCCGGTACTGGGGATCCGCGCTCACGACCTCCGTGTCCTGCCAGCTCGCCTGAAAATCGTCGCGGGCGACGCTGCAGCGGTGCCCCTGCGGTCCCAGGACCAGCGCGCCGGCCACGTTGTAGCGCGAGTGCGGCGCCGCGATGACCAGGCAGAAGCGGAACTTGTCGAGCGTGACCTGCTGCTTCACCGTGTAGGCGAACTCGCAGCCGATCCGGCTGCCGGCGAAGGTCCACTGGACCTTCACCGAGCCGACATTCCGGAGGATCTCCTCCTTGGTCGTGATCAGGTCCGGCTGCTCGTAGCGGAAAAAGAAGCTGTTGCGCAGCCCGAGCCCGGTGACGCAGTTTTTGCCGTAGAACGCGGGCAGGGTTGCGTGGCCGCCGAAGGTCAGTTCCGGCACCATGACCGGCAGATAGATGTTGTTCGGCCAGTCGAAGACGCCTGGGCAGTGCGGGAAGGCCAGCGCGTCGCTCGAAAGGTGGCTCCCGCAGCTGATCAGGGGCAGTTGGAGCTGCAGCCCGCTCTCCGCGTCCCGGTAAAGGAAAAGCCCCTGCTCCTTGCGGTTGCTTTTGTCGAAGATGACGAACCGTCCGGTCGTCCTTACCGGCTCCGGCCGGGGGGAGCCCGAAGGCATCTGGGCCGTGTTCGCCAGCCGGGACCACTGGCAGAGGTAGCGCGCGGCATCGAAGTTGGCGAGGCGGGTCGTGTGCTGCTGGTACGCGGTGCGCTCGCCGTCCCGCAGATCGAGAAAGCCCTGTTCCTGGTCGAGGTACGTCTGGTAGAAAAACAGGAAAAGCCGTCGCAGGATGTCGAAGTACTTCGGCTTCTGCTCGTCGGGAATCCAGCCGTCGCGCAGGCCCTGAAGGACGAGGCTGATGCAGTGCATCTGTCCGTAGGCTCCGGCCGCGCGCCCGAACGCCCAGCCGAGGCCGTCGGCACGGACGAGGTCCGGCATCATCCGGATGTATTTTTCGGCGTAAGTGCGCAGGGTCGGCAGCTTGCGGTCGCGCACGCCGCTGTTGGCATGGAGCTGGAGCGCCGATCGCGTGAATACGAACGCCAGGATGCCGTACAGGTTGAAGTTGCCGCCGAGCCCATGGACCGAGTCGTCGAAGAATCCGGCCGAGCTCGTCTCGGCGATGCGATCGACCATCCGCTCGATGAGCCGGGAGGTCTCGTCTTTCTTGGACAGGCCGAAGCTGAACCGGGCGACCGCCTTGGCGATGTTGAAGGCCTGCCAGTGATTGTCGTAGTCGCTCCGGTGCAGGAGCTGCTTGTCGATCCGCTGCCGCGTCTCTTCGACGAGCCTTTCCCAGACCGGGTTGCGCTCCTTGGACGGGCCGTAGCACAGCAGCCCCAGGGCCGCGTAGGCCAGGCCGTTCTCGGCGGGCGGCTCGGTGAACATTTGGGCCGTCACGCAGCGCGCCACGAGGTCGATGAGGTCGGCGCCCTTGAGGGTGGTCTCGCCCGTGGCGCGGTAGTATTCGCCGAGCGCGAAGGCGACGTGGCCCGGTTCGTCGGCCCGGGAAATCTCGCCGGCGACGGGGAGGATTGTGCCGTCCGGCTGGATCGAATCCAGGTTTTGCCCCAGAATGGAGCGGGCCATGTCGAGACACTGCTCGGAAAAACTGTGCATGCGGTCTGGGCTGGGCGAGGGTGGAAGCGAGAGAGGACGAGAACGCCCCTCGGCGATGGGCCGAGAGGGAATGTCGATTCTTTCCGAATCGATCCCCGCGGGGCAAGAGGGAATATAGGATCGTTCGACGAATCCGGCCACCCCGTCTACCGCGCGATCAGTTTCAAAAATTCGTCGTTGGTCTTGGTTTTGGACAGGCGGGCGATCATGGTCTCGGTCGCCTCCTCGATCTTCTGCTGGACGAGAGCCCGGCGGAAGAAATGGATTCCCTCCAGGCGCTTCGCGTCGATGAGGAGCTCCTCCTTGCGGGTGCCCGACGCCGCGACGTTGATCGCGGGCCACAGCCGCATCTCGGCGCACTTGCGGTCGAGGACGAGCTCCATGTTGCCCGTGCCCTTGAATTCCTGAAAGATGACGTCGTCCATGCGGCTGCCCGTTTCGACCAGAACGGAGGCGATGATGGTCAGCGAGCCGGCCTCCTCGGTCTTGCGGGCCGAGGCGAAGAGTTGCCGCGGCTTTTCAAGGGCCCGCACGTCCAGGCCGCCCGATCCGGTCCGGCCGCTGTTGCGCTGGGTGTTGTGCGCCCGGGCGAGGCGGGTGATCGAATCGAGGAACAGGACGACGTCGCGGCCCACTTCGACGAGCCGCTTGGCCCGCTCGATGCAGAGTTCGGCGATCCGGATGTGGTTGTCGATCTGCTCGTCGTTGGATGAGGCCCAGATCTCGGCCGGGACGCTCCTCTTGAAATCGGTCACCTCCTCCGGCCGCTCGTCGACGAGGAGGATCATCACCTGGCATTCGGGATTGTTCTCGAGCACGCCCAGGGCCATGTCGCGCAGGAGCGTCGTCTTGCCGGTGCGCGGCGGGGCGACGATCAGGCCGCGCGTGCCCTTGCCGATCGGGCAAAACAGGTCGACGGCGCGGCTGGTCAGCCGGCCGTCCTTCATCTCCATCTTGAGGTGCTGAATGGGGGACACGGTCGTGAGCGCCGTGAATTCCATCTTGGCCCGGCGCTCCTCCAGAGGGACGCCGTCCACCGTTTCGATGAACTTGATTTTCGGATTGGGGAAGCGGCCCTCCGGCGGGAAGGCGGTGCCGCCGATGAGCATCCCGGCCTTCAACTTGAAGCGGCGAATCAGCTCCTTCGGCACAAAGGTGTCGGTCGGCCGGCGCTTGCCGTTCTTCCCGAGATCCAGGAGCTGGCCGTTGCCGCCCTTGGACAGGTCGATGTCGAGCACGCCTTCGACCCGTACGACGTTTTCGGCGACGGGCCCGGAGGCCTCGGGGGCGGGCGCCGCCGCGCTTGGAGCGGCGGGAGCTTCGGCTGCGGGGGAGGGGAATTTCTTGTCCATGCTGTGATTGTGGTCTCGACTCGCGCTTGACGCTCGAATCCCGCCGCAGGATAATGATGGGGAGAGCCCATCGCCTGTTCTCGAAATCAATCAGCCACACAACGAACGTGACCGACCAAACGATTACCTCGGTATCCCGAGAGCGCCGGATTATCGGCCCCTCGGCGGAGTTCAAAGCCCAAGCCAATCTTGGGAGCGATACGACTTATAAGAGGCTCTACGCCGAATCTGTCAACTCCCCGGAAAAATTTTGGGGCCGCATGGCCCGAGAGACGCTGCTTTGGCGCCGTCCATTCAAGAAGGTGCTGCAATGGAAGTTGCCGCACTCCAAATGGTTCCAAGGCGGCAAGCTGAACGCCGCCGAAAACTGCCTCGACCGCCATCTCAACGGGCCCCGGGCCAACAAAGCGGCCATCATCTTCGAGGGTGAGCCCGGCGACATCCGCACGCTGACGTACCGGCAGCTTCACCGGGAGGTGTGCCGGTTCGCCAACGTGCTGATCGGAATCGGCGTCGCCAAGGGAGACCGCGTGGCGATTTACATGCCGATGGTGCCCGAGGCGGCCGTCGCCATGCTCGCCTGCGCGCGGCTTGGCGCCATCCACACGGTCATCTTCGGCGGCTTCTCGAGCGAGGCGATCAAGGACCGGGTCAACGATTGTCAGGCGAAGGTCGTGATCACCGCGGACGGCGGCTGGCGCCGGGGGAAGATCGTCGATCTCAAGGCCAACGTCGATCGGGCGCTGCCGGCCACGCCCACCGTCGAGAAGGTCGTCGTCCTCAAGCGGACCGGCCAGGAGATCCCGATGGCGGCGGGCCGCGATCTTTGGTGGCACGAGGCGATGGCCGGGGCCGAGCCGGCCCACCGGGCACAGCCGATGGACAGCGAGCATCCGCTTTACATCCTGTACACGAGCGGTTCGACCGGAAAGCCGAAGGGCGTCCTCCATACGACCGCAGGGTACCTGCTCGGCGTGGCGCTGACGACGCGCTATGTCTTTGATCTCAAGGAAACGGACGTGTACTGGTGCACGGCGGACGTCGGCTGGGTGACGGGCCACAGCTACATCGTCTACGGGCCGCTAGCCGAGGGTGCGACCGTGATGATGTACGAAGGGGCCCCGAACCATCCCGAGCCGGACCGCTTCTGGGACATCATCGACCGGCACCAGGTCACGATTCTATACACCGCGCCGACGGCGATCCGCGCGTTCATGCGCTGGGGCGATTCATACGTGACCCGGCACCACCTGGATTCGCTGCGCCTCCTGGGCTCGGTGGGCGAGCCGATCAATCCGGAAGCCTGGATGTGGTATTATAAGGTCGTCGGCAAGAAGCGGTGCCCCATTGTCGACACATGGTGGCAGACCGAGACCGGAGCCATCATGGTGACGCCTCTTCCCGGCATCACCCCGCTTAAGCCCGGATCGTGCACGCGGCCGTTCTTCGGCGTGGTGCCGAAGGTGCTCGACGAGGAGGGCCGGGACGTGCCCCGCGGCAGTGGCGGCAAGCTGTTCCTCGCGAAGCCCTGGCCGTCGATGCTGCGCACGCTCTGGGGGGACGACGAACGCTACAAGCGCCAGTATTGGAGCGAGCGCAAGGGACTGTATTTCGCGGGGGACGGCGCCCGCTTCGACGAGGACGGCTACCTCTGGGTCGTCGGTCGGATCGACGATGTCCTGAACGTTTCCGGGCACCGCATCGGCACCGCGGAAGTGGAGAGCGCGATGGTGGCGCACCCGAACGTGGCCGAAGCGGCGGTCGTCGGCCGGCCGGACGATCTCAAGGGCCAGGCGCTCGTTTGTTTCGTCACCCTCAAGAACGCGGTGACGCCCACGCCCGAACTCAAGGACGCCCTCCGCCAGCATGTCGCGAAGGAGATCGGCGCCCTCGCGCGGCCGGACGACATCCGGTTCGCGGCGGGCTTGCCCAAGACCCGGAGCGGCAAGATCATGCGCCGCATCCTAAAGGAAATCGCCGCGGGCGGCGCCGTGAAGGGCGATATCACGACGCTTGAAGACTTCTCGGTGGTCGCGGCGCTTCAGCAGGAAGAATAGGCTTCCTTGCGCCCGCGCTGGCCGTCTTGGACCGAGCGGTGGCCGGCCGCGGCGGCCGTGCTCGCCACTCTGGCGTGCGGCTGCGGGAGCGCGTGGGCCTGGGACATCAAGGTCATCCTGGTGAAGACACTGTTCGCCCTTGCCCTCGGGCCCGTCGTCTTCGCGCTGACGCGCCATCGCGATCGAGTACCGGCGGCGGCGCTTCTCGCCGCCGCGCTCTGGCGCGCCGGGGAGGTCAGACCTGGGCCTCGACCTGCTCGGCGCTGAGATTGCGCCACCGTTTGAGGACGCGCCGGTAGATGTCTTCCGGCCCGAGGCCGTTGGCCGCCCGGAGCCCGTCCACCGTCGAACCGTGCTCGACGAAACGGTCGGGCCAGCCGATGCGCTCGACGGGGCACGGGCAATCGGCGTCCTGGAG
>JBOHXF010000073.1:0-8071 GCA_050737455.1 Opitutaceae bacterium
GGGCCTCTCCCGCACCGAGCGCCTGGTCCGCGAACGCATGACCATGTACGACCAGAGCGTCGATTCGATCACCCCGCAGAAGCTGATCAACCCGAAGGCGCTGACCACCGTCATCCGCGACTTTTTCGCCCGAAGCCAGCTCTCCCAGTTCATGGACCAGATCAACCCGCTCGCGGAGGTGACGCACAAGCGCCGCCTGTCCGCCCTCGGGCCCGGAGGTCTCAACCGCGAGCGCGCCGGCTTCGAGGTCCGCGACGTGCATCCGTCCCACTACGGGCGAATCTGTCCGATCGAGACGCCCGAGGGGCCGAACATCGGCCTGATCAATTCACTGTCGACCTACGCCCGCGTCAACGAATTCGGGTTCATCGAGACCCCGTACCGGACGGCGAAGGACGGCAAGGTCACCGACAAGATCGAGTACCTCACGGCCGACCAGGAGGAGGGCAAGATCATCGCCCAGGCCAATTCCGAGCTCGACGACAAGGGCCACTTGGTCGGCAAGGTCACGGTCCGCCAGGACGGCGAGTTCCTCGAGGTCGCCCCGCCCGAGGTCCATTACATGGACGTTTCGCCCAAGCAGGTGATCTCGATCGCGGCCGGCATGATCCCTTTCCTCGAGCATGACGACGCCAACCGCGCGCTGATGGGCTCGAACATGCAGCGCCAGGGCGTGCCCCTCCTCCGGTCCGAGGCGCCGTTCGTCGGCACCGGCATCGAGGAGCGTGTCGCCCGCGATTCCAAGATCGTCCTCGTCGCCGATGAGGCCGGGGTAGTGGCATCGGTCGACGCCCGACGCATCGTCGTCACCAAGGACGGCGAGATGCCCCGCCACCTCAAGACCGACGCGAAAAGCCACGTGTACGTGTACGAGCTGCGGAAGTTCATGCGCTCGAACGCGGGCACGTGCTTCAGCCAGAAGCCGATCGTGCGCCGCGGCCAGAAAATCAAGGCCGGTGAAATCATCGCCGACGGCCCGTCCACCGACCACGGCGAGATGGCGCTCGGCCGCAACGTCCTCGTCGCCTTCATGCCCTGGAACGGGTACAACTTCGAGGACGCGATCCTGATCTCCGAGAAGGTCCTCAAGGAGGACATCTTCACATCGATCCATATCCAGGAATTCGAGGTGACCGCCCGCGACACGAAGCTCGGGCCCGAGGAGATCACCCGCGACATCCCGAACGTGGGCGAAGAGGCGCTCAAGAACCTCGATCACAACGGCGTCATCCGCATCGGCGCCGAGGTGAAGCCGGGGGACATCCTGGTCGGCAAGATCACGCCGAAGTCGGAGACCGAACTCGCGCCGGAGGAGAAGCTCCTGCGCGCCATCTTCGGCGAGAAGGCGGCCGACGTGAAGGACACCTCGCTCGTCGTCCCCTCGGGGGTGGGCGGCATCGTCATGGACGTGAAGGTCTCCTCGCGGATCGACAACCAGCAGGAGCGCCTGTCGCCCTCGGACCGGCGCCGGCAGATCAAGCAGATCCAGGAGGATTACAAGACCCAGATGGACAAGTTGCGCGAGGGCCTCACCGAGGCGCTCTCCAACATCCTCCTGGGCGAAAAGATCCCCCTCGACGTGATCAACGGCGAGAACAGCGAGATCATCATCCCCGCCAACCGCAAGATCACCAAAACGCTCCTGCGCAAGCTCGCGGCCGTCTCGAAGCACATCCAGATCGACCCTTCCCCCGTGCGGATCAAGATCATGGAGATCATCGGCTCGTACCAGTCGAAGTTCGACGAGCTCGAAGGCGATCGGGAGCGCAAGGTCGGCGCGGTCGAGTCGGGCGAAGGCTCGGCCGACGGCGCGATCAAGCAGGTCAAGGTCTACATCGCGACCAAGCAGAAGCTCGAGGTCGGCGACAAGATGGCCGGCCGCCACGGCAACAAGGGCGTGGTCGCGAAGATCGTGCCCGAGGAGGACATGCCATTCCTGCCGGACGGCACGCCGGTCGAGATCTGTCTGAACCCCCTGGGCGTGCCCTCGCGCATGAACGTGGGCCAGGTGCTCGAAACCCACCTCGGCTGGGCCTGCAAACGGCTCGGCATGCGCGTCGCAACCCCCGTCTTCGACGGCATTCCCGAGAAGCGCGTGCGCGAATACCTGAGGGAGGCCAAACTGCCGTCCTCGGGCAAGAGTCCGCTCCATGACGGGCGCACCGGGGAGAAAATCGACCAGGAAGTCGTGGTCGGCTACATCTACATGATGAAGCTGAACCACCTTGTCTCGCACAAGATCCACGCCCGTGCGGTGGGCCCGTACTCGCTCGTCACCCAGCAGCCGCTGGGCGGCAAGGCCCAGTACGGCGGCCAGCGCTTCGGCGAAATGGAGGTGTGGGCGCTCGAGGCCTACGGCGCGGCGCACACCCTGCAGGAGCTGCTCACCGTGAAATCCGACGATGTGCAGGGGCGCACCAAGATCTACGAATCGCTGGTCAAGGGCGACAACACCCTCCAGGCCGGCACCCCGGAATCGTTCAACGTCCTCATCAAGGAAATCCAGTCGCTGGGGCTCGACATCAAGCTGCAGAAGCACGATGCCCTCAGCCTCGGCGCCTAACCCTCCCTCCCTCTTATGATTCAACCCGCCGAAACCGCCTCCTCCCTGGCCCGCGACGAAGCTCGCTCGGCCCTCGGCAGCGATGAGAGCCCGTTCGACTGCGTGTCCATCACCGTGGCTTCGCCCGAAACCATCAGGAAATGGTCGAAGGGCGAGGTCAAGAATCCCGAAACGATCAACTACCGCACGTTCAAGCCCGAGCCGGGAGGACTCTTCTGCCAGAAGATCTTCGGCCCGGTCCGCGACTACGAATGCGCCTGCGGCAAGTACAAGAGGATCAAATACAAGGACGTGATCTGCGACCGGTGCGGCGTCGAGGTGACGATCGCCCGGGTGCGCCGCGAGCGCATGGGCCACATCGAGCTGGCCGTGCCCGTGGCCCACATCTGGTTCCTGAAGAGCATGCCGAGCCGCCTTGGGCTGCTCCTCGACATGACCGCGCGCTCCCTGGAGCGGGTGATCTATTACGAGAACTACATGGTGGTCGACCCGGGCCGGACCCCGCTCGAGCCGCGCCAGCTCCTCACCGACACGGAATATCGCCAGGCGCTCGACGAATACGGCGACGGCTCTTTCGTGGCCAAGATGGGCGCGGAGGCCGTCCGGGACGCGCTTTCGAAGATGGAGCTCGAGACCACGGTGTCCGAACTGCACGAGCAGATGCGCGCCACCCGCTCGAAGCAGATCAAGAAGAAGCTCTCCAAGCGCCTGAAGGTCATCCAGGGCTTCATCCATTCGAAATCGCTCCCGCAATGGATGGTGCTGGAGGTGCTTCCGGTGATCCCGCCCGATCTGCGTCCGCTCGTCCCCCTCGAAGGCGGGCGCTTTGCGACCTCCGACCTGAACGACCTGTACCGGCGCGTCATCAACCGCAACAACCGTCTGCGGAACCTGATGCAGCTCAAGACGCCCGATGTCATCATCCACAACGAGAAGCGGATGCTGCAGGAGGCGGTCGACGCTCTGTTCGACAACGGCCGGCACGGCCGTCCTGTCACAGGCGCCGGCAACCGGCCGCTCAAGTCGCTCTCCGACATGCTCAAGGGCAAGCAGGGGCGCTTTCGCCAGAACCTGCTCGGCAAGCGCGTGGACTACTCCGGGCGCTCGGTCATCGTCATCGGGCCCGAGCTGAAGCTCCACCAATGCGGCCTCCCGAAGAAGATGGCTCTCGTCCTGTTCGAGCCGTTCATCATCCGCCGCCTGAAGGAGCTGGGCTTCGTGCACACCGTGCGCGGCGCCCGCAAGATGATCGAGAAGAAGTCCCCGGAGGTCTGGGACATCCTTGAGGAGGTGACCAAGGGTCATCCGGTGCTGCTCAATCGCGCGCCGACCCTGCACCGGCTTTCGATCCAGGCCTTCGAGCCGGTTCTCATCGAGGGCGAGGCCATCCGGATCCATCCGCTCGTCTGCACGGCGTACAACGCCGACTTCGACGGCGACCAGATGGCCGTGCACGTGCCCTTGTCGCTGGAGGCCATCATGGAGTGCAAGCTCCTCATGATGGCGACTTCGAACATCTTTTCGCCCTCGTCCGGCAAGCCGATCCTCACCCCGTCGCAGGACATCGTGCTCGGCGCCTACTACCTGACGATCGAGCCCCGCCGGAAGGTGGGCAAGGACCAGCGGGTGCCGCTGGCCTCCGACGCCCGCGAGGTCCTTTACGCCCGGGCCGACGGCGCCCTCACCGTCCACGATTGGATCGAGGTGCCCAACCCGGACTACGGCCGCCAGACCGTGTTCGGCAACGCGGAGAAGAAGATCCTGCGCACCACGGTGGGCCGGGTCATCTTCAACCAGATCTGGCCGCGCGAACTCGGATTCGTGAACTTCGCCGTGCCGAAGGCCAAGCTGGGCGACCTCATCCTCAACACCTACAAGGTCGCGGGCAACGCGGTGACGGTGGAGACCCTCGACCGGCTGAAGGAACTCGGTTTCGCCACCGCGTTCCAGGCCGGCATTTCGATCGGCATCGACGACATGATCATTCCCGAAGCCAAGCGGGACATCGTGACCGACTCCCGCAAGCGCATCGCGGAGGTGGAGTCCCAGTTCAACAAGGGCATCATCACCGACGGCGAGCGCTACAACAAGGTGGTCGACATCTGGACCAACGCGACGGACCGCATCGCCAAGGAGGTCTTCGCCAAGCTCGAGGCCAACGAGGGCAAGAACGAGGTCAACCCCGTCTACATCATGATGGACTCGGGGGCCCGCGGCAACAAGCAGCAGGTCCGCCAGCTCTGCGGGGCCCGCGGCCTCATGGCCAAGCCCTCCGGCGAAATCATCGAGCGGCCCATCCTCTCGTCCTTCCGCGAGGGGCTCACCGTGCTCGAATACTTCATCTCCACGCACGGCGCCCGAAAGGGCCTCGCCGACACCGCGCTGAAAACCGCGGACGCCGGATATCTCACCCGGAAGCTCTGCGACGTCGCGATGGATGTCATCATCGTCGAGGACGATTGCGGCGCGCGCGACGGCGTGTGGAAGAAGGCGATCATCGAGGGCGACGACGAGATCGTGCCCCTGCGCGAACGGCTGATCGGCCGCTGCTCGAGCGACGACGTTTACAATCCCCTCACCCCGAGCGAGCTCGTCGTGGGAGCGGGCGAGCTCATCACCGAGGAAATCGCCTCCAAGATCGACGACGTCGGCATCGAGCGCGTCAAGATCATGTCCCCGCTCACCTCCACGAGCAGGAACGGGATCGACGCGAAATCCTACGGCATCAACCCGGCGACCAACCGGCTCGCCAAGATCGGCGATTCGGTCGGCATCATCGCCGCCCAGTCGATCGGCGAGCCCGGCACCCAGCTCACGATGCGCACCGTCCACATCGGAGGCGTCGCCTCGAGCGGGTTCAAGAACCCCGAGATCCGCGTCCGGTCCGCCGGGCGGATCCAATACCGTTCCCTTCGTCTCGTCGAGACCGCCGACGGCGGCAACATCGTCCTCAACAAGACCGGCACCATCCAGGTGCTGGACGACGACGGCAAGGAGCTGGAGACCTACAACATCGTGGTCGGCTCGTTCCTCCACGTGGCTGACGGCGAGAAGATCGCCAAGGGCCAGGTCCTCTCCCAGTGGGACCCCTACAATATCCCGGTCCTCTCCGAGAAGGGCGGCACGCTGGCCTTCAAGGACATGATTCCGGGCGTGACGGTGAAGCGTGAACTGGACGAAAGCTCCGGGCGCATCGCCACCGTCGTCATCGAGCACAAGGAGGACCTCAATCCGCAGATCGAGGTGCGCGACGCGAAGAACAAGCCGCTCGCGGCCTATTCGATTCCGGTTGGCGCCCAGATCGCCGTGAACGAGGGGGACATCATCACTCCCGGCGCCCTCCTTGCGAAGACGCCCCGGCAGGCGTCGAAGACCAAGGACATCACCGGCGGCCTCCCCCGTGTGGCCGAGCTGTTCGAGGCCCGCCGGCCGAAGGACGCGGCCGAGATGGCCCGGATCGACGGCGTCGCCTCGTTCGAGGGCACGGTGCGCGGCAAGCGCAAGCTCGTGGTCAAGAACGAGGAGACCGGGCAGGAGGAGGAGCACCTCATCCCGACCGGCAAGCACATCATCGTGCAGCCGGGCGACGTGGTCCACAAGGGCCAGCACCTCACCGAAGGCGCGGCCGATCCGCACGAGATCCTGGAGATCCTGGGACCGGCGACCCTGTACGAGTTCCTCATCGGCCAGGTCCAGGAGGTCTACCGCCTCCAGGGCGTGACGATCAACGACAAGCACATCGAGATCATCATCCGCCAGATGCTCCGCAAAGTCCGGATCACCGATCCGGGCGACAGCGAGTATTTCTGGGGCGAGCAGGTCGACCGCAGCTCCTTCCTCGCGGAGAATCAGCGGATCGAGACGGCCGGCGGCAAACCGGCCGAGGCCGAGCCGATCCTCCTCGGCATCACCAAGGCCTCGCTCGAGACGGAGAGCTTCATCTCCGCGGCCTCGTTCCAGGAGACGACCCGCGTCCTCACGGACGCCTCGACGCTGGGCAAGGTCGATTACTTGAAGGGCTTCAAGGAAAACGTGATCATGGGCCATCTGATTCCGGCCGGCACCGGCCTGCCGCAATACAAGCATCTCAAGATCACGCTGCCGTTCGGCGCCGAGCTGCCCGTCGAGGAGCCGAAGCCCGCGGAAGTGTCCGCGAGTTGACCGACCGTCCTTCAGTGCGAACCGGCGCGCCGTCCCATCGGCGCGCCTTTTTGTTCAAGGCTGCGCCTCGTCCGGGCCGGGAGCGCTCTCCGGCAATTCGAGAGTGAACACGGCGCCCTGCCCCGGATCGGGGCTTCGGGAGAGAGGCGAGCCGCCGAGCTCTTTGGCGGCCAGGACGCCGCATGCTCCCTCGCGATGGGGTCGTCCGCGGTGACGGCGTCCGGGTCGGAATCGGCGTACCGCTTGACCGACCCTTGACACCCCGGAGCCGCTCCCTTCAATGGGCCCTCTTTGCCACGCCGACATAGCTCAGTTGGTAGAGCAGCGCTTTCGTAAAGCGCGGGTCGTCGGTTCAAGTCCGACTGTCGGCTCGCTTTTGCCTACGCGGCCAAGGCCCGCTTGTTCGTAAATTGGGCCGCGATCGCCGGCTCGGCGCCGATCGTGCCGGAGAGCTGGCTCAGGTGCGCCGGAGAGCGGGCGGAGGCCAGGGCCTCGCGGAGGCGCTGAAGACGGGCGGGGATCTCCAGCTTTTCCGAAACATCGGCGTAATTGGGCCGCGCGAGAAAACGCTCGAGATACTCGGCCTGCATTTCGAGGACCCGCGACTCGATCCTCTGGCGGGCTTCCAACCGGGCACCGTACCAAGCGCTCTTGAGCAGCGCCTCCCGGGTGAACAGCGCGCGGCAGCGCGGGTCCTCCGGGCCGGCGCCCTCCCAGGCGCCCTCGCGCATGATGTGGAGAAGCGCCCGCAGGGGAGGGCAGGCGGCCTCGATCGAGCCGTCCTCGAAATAATGCGCCGCGGCGGCGCGCATCGCCGTCTCGATGTTGTCCACCCCGTCGGCGAACACGTCGAGGTCCTGCTTCTCGGGCTTCAGGAAATTCTCGTCGAAGAGCGCCAAGGGGTCGGCGAGGACGCGGCCGCAGAAGGTCTGGACGAAGCGGCTCGTGATCCGCCAGCCGAGCCGGCTCGCGAGCACCCGGCGCCCACGATGCTCGAAATCCCGGCAGCGCTCCAGATGCCCGTGGGAAATGAGGTACGCCGGCTCTCGCTCGGGCGGGGTCATCCGGCACCAGATTTCCGGGACGAGCAGGCTGATGTCGTGGTCCACCCGGTTCCGGGGACCCACCCAGCCGGCGGCCGTGGACCAGATCGGCAGCCCGGTCAGGATGTACGAGACCAGAGCGGCGTTGAGGTCGTAGATCGGGGGCAGGGCGTTGAACGGACCTTTCGTCAGCGCGCCTTCGGAGCCGGCCCCGGTGGTGGACGGAGAGCGGCCGGTGAGGCTGGCGATGAAGTCCATGAACGCCTCGGGCAGCTCCTGATAATGGATCGGTCCGAACACGCAC